>NZ_JBTLQH010000016.1:0-135512 GCF_054461575.1 Flavitalea flava | reverse complement strand
TTTTTCATCTTGAGATAGTTAAAATTAAGAAATTCTTTTTAACTAACCCGATGGTCCGATTTTAGGGGAGTGATATATACTATGGAACACACTTCCGACATTGTAGCAGAAGGCAAGCTTATTCATGAAACCAGCTACCTTCAACGACCAGGAAAATATTCGGAAATTTCTATTGGGGGAAGCAAAATTGATTATTATGATGCTGTGAATAAGATCATTCATGAAGTTAAGAAGACTGACAGCATGGAGGCTGCACATGAATGGCAAGTTAAATATTATATATGGTTGCTGTCAAGGAACGGAATTGAAGGCGCTCGAGGTGTTTTAGAATATCCCAAATTGCGTGAAATAAAAGATGTTGCGCTTGCAGAGGAAGATGAAAATCATTTGGAGGATATAGTGAAGAAAATTGAGCAAATCATCGATTCAGAAAGGTGCCCTTCCAGACTGGATTGTAAATTTTGCAAAAAATGCTCATACTACGATTTTTGTTATTCCAGCGAGTAATTTTATATTTAATATTACGGAGATGAAGAAATCTTATTATCTTTTCAATCCTGGTCGCATTAGCCGAAAGGACAATACCCTCAAGTTTACACCTACGGATCAAGATGGAAAAGAGGGAGTTCCTAAATATATCCCTATTGAAGGAGTCGATAATCTTTTTATTTTTGGCAGTTTGGATGGCAATAGTTCAATCTATAATTTTCTCGGAAAAGAACAGGTTTGCGTTCATTTTTTTGATTATCATGAGCATTATACTGGTTCTTTTATGCCAAAAGATTATTTGCTTGCTGGTAAAATGTTGGTGGCTCAAGTGAAAGCATATAATGCACTTCAAAAGAGAATGTCTATTGCTAAAAAATTTGTTGAAGGCGCTTCTTTTAATATGCTTAAGAACCTTCGCTATTATAGCAATCGGGAAAAGGATACTACCTCTCAGATGCAACGAATAGAGAATTTGGAAGAATCTATTACTTCAGCGCTTGATGTTGAATCCCTTATGGGGATTGAGGGGAATATTCGGATAAGTTATTATGAGGCTTTTCCAATTATTATTAATGATTTTGAGATGAGGGAACGGTCAAGACAGCCTCCCTCCAACGAAGTAAATGCGATGATATCCTTTTTAAATAGCTTATGTTACATACTATGCTTGGACATGCTTTATCATACGCAACTTAATCCAACAATTAGTTTTTTGCATCAGCCAGGTGAAAGGAGATATTCCCTGGCATTGGATATTGCGGAAATATTTAAACCAATATTAGTCGATCGGCTAATCTTTTCTTTATTTAATAAAAAACAAATCCAAAAGAATGATTTTGATATCCAGGTTAACAGATGCCTTTTAAAGGAAAGCGGACGCAAAATCGTTGTAAAGGCATGGGATGAAAAGCTAAATGAAACAATTAAGCATCGATCATTGGGAAGAAATGTTAGCTACAAACATCTTGTGAAACTTGAATGTTATAAACTAACAAAGCATATTTTAGGAATTGAAGATTATAAGCCGTTTAAGGCCTGGTGGTAATAAAGTGATAGTATGTATGTAATTCTGGTTTACGACATTGAACAAAAAAGAGTTGGGAAAATGCTAAAATTATGTAGGCGTTATTTAAACTGGATTCAAAATAGTGTTTTTGAGGGGGACATTTCTGATGTGAAATTGAAGGAACTTATTTTTGAAGCCAAGGAAATAATGAATATTGAAAAAGATAGTATTATATTATTCAAAAGTCGTCAGGAGAAATGGCTAGATAAAAAGGTTATTGGGAGAGAGAAAAATAAATTAGATAATCTGATCTAAAATACATCCCCCTTTTTTCTATAAAACCTATTTCCTGGTTAATAATCGTCGATCTCTCCAAAGGGGCATTGGATTTTCAGAAATCGGTAATTTTTATTAGTAGAATATATTGTATATCAGGATTTATGGTAGTCGTCGATCCTTGGGGCTTATCATATAATTATAGATCGACTACTTTTTAGCTTCTTTTTACTATTTAAGAATCGTATAATTGTTTGATAATTAATATTTTGTTTGTTTTGTTTTAACGAGTTTTAATCGAACCATACTGGAATTGAAAGTTTCTTTGAGATCCGGCTATAAATAACACTAAGTTGTTTTAATCGAACCATACTGGAATTGAAAGGGCTTCAGCGGCTAATTCCTGCGCTAGATCCGTCATGGTTTTAATCGAACCATACTGGAATTGAAAGTATTTATGAATCAGGACTTGACGATTAAGAATTTCCCGTTTTAATCGAACCATACTGGAATTGAAAGATTGATAAACTATCATAGGTGGCGTATGTGAAAAGTTTTAATCGAACCATACTGGAATTGAAAGCATAAAAAGGTCTATTTGTTCGCGGATCAACTAAAGTTTTAATCGAACCATACTGGAATTGAAAGTTATAAAGCCTTTAGGGGGGGCTTGTTCTTTTAGTGTTTTAATCGAACCATACTGGAATTGAAAGGCGTTAAACGCGGTGTGCGATGAAGGAGAGACGTAGTTTTAATCGAACCATACTGGAATTGAAAGGAAGTTTCGAAATAGGTGCAGGGGAAACTCATACAGTTTTAATCGAACCATACTGGAATTGAAAGCTGTCTTTCCGGCAATGGGTGGAAGTCACCTACTATGTTTTAATCGAACCATACTGGAATTGAAAGTTATGCGCCTGTATAGCGAGTCCAGGTACTAACTCAGTTTTAATCGAACCATACTGGAATTGAAAGAACGTAAGTAGAGGGTGAGGGTTATATGTTGGCCGTTTTAATCGAACCATACTGGAATTGAAAGATGACTTACCGGTAGTCAGCTTTGAAACACGGTTTGTTTTAATCGAACCATACTGGAATTGAAAGTTGCCAAACCTGACCGCTGTACGTCAAGGCTATAATGTTTTAATCGAACCATACTGGAATTGAAAGAATTGGCTTGCGGATGGTGGAAAAGGACCCGAAACAGTTTTAATCGAACCATACTGGAATTGAAAGACTGTAACGACTACGCAGGTGGGACTCTCTGACACGGGTTTTAATCGAACCATACTGGAATTGAAAGCTATTTACCTTATTCACAAAGTTTTGCAAGGCTTGGTTTTAATCGAACCATACTGGAATTGAAAGTAGGACACGAAGTAATTGCCCTTTAAATCTATGCACGGTTTTAATCGAACCATACTGGAATTGAAAGAAATTATTTATCATGGCCCTTGCAATGGAGCAATTAGTTTTAATCGAACCATACTGGAATTGAAAGTTCGTTTAAATAGTTCAGCTTGTCAGTGTATGGCTTGTTTTAATCGAACCATACTGGAATTGAAAGTGACTAACGCAAGGTTTCAATTCATAGGGTTTTGTAGTTTTAATCGAACCATACTGGAATTGAAAGTCCTTAGTAACAGCGGCAACCGGGCTGGCGGAAGTGTTTTAATCGAACCATACTGGAATTGAAAGGGTGCAAGACGCTATTGTTCCGTCCGGATCGTATGGTTTTAATCGAACCATACTGGAATTGAAAGCAAACTGCAGGATGGTCGGGCTTCACTGGCAGCAGGTTTTAATCGAACCATACTGGAATTGAAAGGATCCTGCATACAAGCAATAGATTGTGCAGCAAAAGGTAACCATTCGGTTTGCGACATATTTAAATAATCGGCAGCAGTAGCTAGCTTTGTTCCCTGAAAATAGTTCAAAGTATGGAACAGTCTATTGACAGCCCAGGTAGTCGCAAACAAAGGGGTCCCCGAAGTGAATCAGAAATCCTGAAAGCGCTCGCCGACTTTGAGCGGTCGGGTGGCATGAGCATTAAGGAATTTGCCTTAAAGTACCAGGTATCAGAAGCAACCTTTTACAACTGGCGAAAGAAATACCGGTCCAAAAATGCTGTCAAAGATCAGCCGCGGGGATTTATTGCAGTCAGTGTGCCCCTCGACAATACGGGGGAACAGCCAGAACCCGTATTTGCCACCTATCGCGGTATCACCTTCTATCAATGGGTGGAACCCGCCTACCTTAAAACACTCATAAAATAATGTTATCACTAACCGGTTACCGACTGGTGCTGTGGAACGGGGCCACCAATATGCGTCAGGGATTTAATGGCCTGTCGGGGATAGTATGCAATGAAATAAAAGAAGATCCCTTTAAAGGCGGAACGATCTATGCCTTTTTCAATCAGCGTCGAAACCAGGTGAAATTGCTCGTTTGGGAAGGCGATGGGTTTTCCATCTATTATAAGCGACTTTCCCGGGGTAGTTTTGGAACACCCGTTTTTGACCCAGCCAGCCAGACGATGGTCATAGAAAAAAAGGATCTGATGCTAATCCTGGAAGGTATTGAGATCAGATATCGCAAACGATATAATAAAACGGTCTAATCCATGGACCAACGATCGATTTTGATATACATAAATAATTACATCAATTTATGCAACTATGCATTTACGATAGTATATTTGCTATCGTGAATGCCGATCATAATTATATCCTCTCTACTACTCCCCATCAAACAGCTTTCCTACAGGCTGACCTCAACGACGCATTTACCGAAGAGCGGATTTTCTTAGGCAAGATCATCAATGATGTATTCCGCAGGCTGTACTTAAAAGAACAGGAATTTACTGCTTTGCAAAGTAGTTATTGGCAGATGCAGGAACAAACGAAGACCAAGGACGAACGGATAAGTGTTCTGGAAACCGGGAACCATGAAATGAAAAGCCATCTAAATGACATGACCGAAAAGGTGGAAGAGGGCATTAAAAATGGCTGGCAGCTCGAAGAATTTAAACGGATGCTCTTCGGCCATAAGTCCGAACGTTATACAGCTTATAGCAGCGATATTACTCCCACTACCCAACCCAGTCTGGGCAATGTATTTGATACGGAGGATATAGAAGCCGTGATTGCCGCCAGCAGAGCCAGAACCACCGCCACCCAGGAACTGCAGGAGAAGCAAGCCGGACAAAAGACCAACCGGCATATCAAGCACCATCATGTTCATCGCGGAAAGAGAAACAGGAAGAGCGATAAGCTGGAAGTCGTTACCCATGTTGTCGATTATGAGGGTGATAAAACAGGACTGAAGTCTTTCGGAAAAAAGGTGGTCACCGTTTTTGATTACAAGCCGGGAACCATTGTGAAAACGGAAACGCATTATCTTAAATATATCAATAAAGAAGGTGAAATCTTTAAAGAAGCAGTACTGCCCCGCATTATTGAAAAAGGCACCGTAAGTAACCGGCTGGTAGCGCAGTTTCATATTGAGAAGTTCGTATACTATATGCCTTATTACCGGCAGTTGCAAAAGTTAAAAAGGCTAGGCATCAGCTTCGCCGCCTCAACGGTCAATGATTGGGAGGAGATCTGCTATAGAAAATTAAAGCGCCTGCTGAAGCTGATGAAAAAAATCATCCAGCAGCAGGATTATTTACAAATGGACGAGGTATATCTAAAATATGTGAACGATGTGGGGAAGGGCAAATGTAGTAACGGCTATTTTTGGGTGGTCAGGGTGCCGGATAAAAAAATGGTACTTTTTGAGTTCCATGCCAGCAGGGGCGCTGAAGTGCCGATGGAAATGCTGAAGGATTTTAAGGGGAAACTGCAAACAGATGGGTATGCTGGCTATAAAAGTGCTTTTAATGATAACGATGTTGTAACATTAATCACTTGTCTGGTGCATATCCGGCGTGGCTTTATCAAAGCCGTAAGCAATAATAAGGTGGTGGCTGAATATTTTCTGAATGAAACCCGCATCATCTATGATATAGAAAGCTTTGCGGATAGAAAACAGCTGACACCGGAGCAGCGGAAGGAAGTACGGCAAAAGCATCTTAAACCCATATTGGATCAATTAACCAGCTGGATTGCCGAACAAAAATCCGGTGACAGCTTCCCGCCTGATAGTCCTATCGCTAAAGCTATCACGTTTGCAGATAATCACTGGCACATGATGTATGAACTGCTGAAAGATGGCCGGTTATTATTAGATAACAATGGAGTGGAAAGGGCCATTCGTCCGGTAACCCTTTACCGGAAAAACTCCTTGTTTGCCGGCAATGAACACGGTGCCGGGCGAGCCGCGCTGTACTTTTCCTTACTCGAAACCTGCAAACTGAATAATATAGACCCCTACGAATACCTCTGCGATATTTACGACAGGATCCACGATTGTCCCGCTCATCAGCTCGAAGCCCTTTTACCCCACAAATGGACTCCCAGTACTGCAATTGCCTCATAAAGATTGTTGGCTAACAGCTTGCTGGTAGCGTTGGGAACGCTTAACTTGCCGATAAATTTACGGCAGTGCATAATGTCAATAAAGACCTGTTAATTACAGTACTGACAAAGGAGAATGAAAACTTAAAGGAGCTCAATCACTTGCGGGAGGAGCAACTAAAAATCTGCGGGAGGCAAGATGATATCTTTAAGCAGTTGAAGACGGAAACTAAACAAAGGGATGAGATAGCGAATAATCTTATAAAATGCTTAAATGACCAAATTCATTCGCTTGAACAAACGCTACAGCTCAGGGAGCTTCTTTGCAATGAATTAATTAAGCAGCTTGAGAAGATGGGCCTTAATGTGGAAGAGTATAAGGCTGCTGAATTATCAAAAACCAGGTAGTATAAGCCGGCCGGTGCATCAATTTTTAGTGGTATGTCAAAGAGCGTCTGCTTGTAATTATGATGCAAATATAAATACCCTGGTAATACGCACGGGACTGTCATCAACCGAATGGTTACAGCAAAAGCGTTTTAATCGAACCATACTGGAATTGAAAGTTGTATATAGGGTTTAAAACATTTCCTCCGCCTGTTGGTTTTAATCGAACCATACTGGAATTGAAAGTCGAAATAGAGAAGGCTTTTATTCTTTGGCTACTTTGTTTTAATCGAACCATACTGGAATTGAAAGAAGAGCTGGGTACTTTTTTAAGTTATGAATAACTAAGTTTTAATCGAACCATACTGGAATTGAAAGATGGATCATGATGAAATAATGTTAGAGGCCCAAAAGAGTTTTAATCGAACCATACTGGAATTGAAAGAAGTCTGATTGATCCCCAAGGAATGAACAGGATAGCGTTTTAATCGAACCATACTGGAATTGAAAGCGATTCTAAGGAGGCGGTACATTCCTTAGCTGAAGGTTTTAATCGAACCATACTGGAATTGAAAGAATATGATCAATTCAATGATTGATCTAATCAGCCTTGTTTTAATCGAACCATACTGGAATTGAAAGAGATTATTTGAATAGCCTACAGCTGTCGTTAATTGGTTTTAATCGAACCATACTGGAATTGAAAGGTGGTATACTGAAAAGTATATTTAGTTCTATCGCCTGTTTTAATCGAACCATACTGGAATTGAAAGCATAAGACCGCATAGAAAGTGGCCCATAGGGGATGGTGTTTTAATCGAACCATACTGGAATTGAAAGTCTTTTTACGAGCAGCACCGGCAAAATATTGGGCAAGTTTTAATCGAACCATACTGGAATTGAAAGTTGGAGGTAAATGAAGAACCTGGGCTTTTTTGTCTTTGTTTTAATCGAACCATACTGGAATTGAAAGGGCTGTCGATGTGAATGATAATGGATGATATCTGCCGTTTTAATCGAACCATACTGGAATTGAAAGCCGGCTGTCGCGATATACCCGTTCTCAACCTTGAATGTTTTAATCGAACCATACTGGAATTGAAAGCTATATAGACAGCGTGGGAAGGTTGTTTGGATACGGTTTTAATCGAACCATACTGGAATTGAAAGATTACTTTTCCTGTTATCGGACAAGTAAAGTTTAAGTTTTAATCGAACCATACTGGAATTGAAAGTAGATAGTGACGCACCATCTAATGATTGAATTGCTATGATTTA
Organism: Flavitalea flava; assembly: GCF_054461575.1. Lineage (NCBI taxonomy): Bacteria > Pseudomonadati > Bacteroidota > Chitinophagia > Chitinophagales > Chitinophagaceae > Flavitalea > Flavitalea flava. Next base: position 127,616 of record NZ_JBTLQH010000016.1, on the reverse strand, counting down.
ATCGAACCAAACTGGAATTGAAAGGCAAAAGCAATGGCAAGTTCAAGGCCCAGCGCAAGATTTTAATCGTACCACCTTGGAATTGAAAGTTTACTTGTGGCAGACTCATTTCATTAACTTGGCTCTAATCGAATCATTCTGGAATCCTAAAACTAGAAACATTTGAGATGATATTTCCCGTATTTGTACTTTTTAGCCAATCCTTACGAAAAAGATAAAATAAATATCTTTTTTTATCGTTTTTGAGATAAGATTTTATTGCACTATGTTGGTAAAAGAAAGAAAGGAATTAAATCTTAAATTGCATCAAATCTCTGGAATGGAATTCCGCGCTAAACTAGTTGTCGGCAGAAAAAATAAAAAAGCCTACGTTGCTTACGCAGGCCTTTTCATTGCTTTTTTATCCCTTTTAATGGTGTTTATCCCTGGCCAGGAAGATCATATTGCCATAACTTTTGGAATCGGAGTCATCGTGATTGTCATAGGTGCCATACTGGCAAAGGGTGACGTCACCAACTATGCCCTCTCCGAAGAAGAATTGCAGATAACAGCAACAGGCATTACCATCGCCAGCCAATATTATCCTTTGAACCAGGTTACCAATATGGATTTTGACGTCCAGGCCTATGACGGAAGATATATGAACGATGGAGCCATGATCTCCGGGACCTCCTCCGACGGCATGACCAATCAATTGCGTTTCGATGCCAACGGCAAAACTATAAAATGTGGTTTCTATTTAACCAGTAAAATGCATGTTATCGAGCTGGGACAGATCTTCGATCAGTTTTATCAAAACCATATCCCCTTTGTAGAACACAATAAATCTACCCGTACCTACCTTTTTCAAATTCTCAATGACAAACAATTGGTAGAATTTAAGAGCAGATATGGCTATTGATAAAATCCTGCGATCTATTCAATAATCATCCACACAAACCCTTCCGCAGGAATCTCGACCGATACAGTAATCGCATAATTCCTATCTAACGAGTACTGACTGACCGCTCCATTGGACTGCCGTACCTTAGCTACCCTATCCAAACCCGTATAATAAAGTGGCAGCGTGATCGATTTGACCATCTTCACCGAAGTCGGATTAAACAACATCACCAGCCCCTTTTCCTTTAATGCAGGATTGATATGCATCCAGCCATCCCAATCCCTCCCATCTGCGCGACGCAAATGAAGGATATCGGAATTCAAAATGTTCCGGTGTGTTTTATACCATTTTATAACCCCCGATACCCGGTCCCGGGTAAGATCGGTATCGAAGAGACGCGGTCCGCGGTAACAGGCTTGTACTCCCGAACCATAATATTGCATCATCAATTGCTCGTAATCCTTAAGGTGTTCATTCAAAGGCTCCAACATGGCCTCCGGGCCTCCACCCTGATATTTGGTCAGTGGTACAAAGCCCCAGGACATGGAAGGCGTCTTTTCCCATAACCCATCATAAATATTCTGTCGGTTAAGAATCATTTGGTGATCTCTGGGCAAAGAAAAATTTACCTCCCGATAACCGAGAGCAATCTTATTGGTACCATCTAAAAAATACCAGTCAGGTGCATTCACATAAACTCCGTTTTCCGCGCACCAATGGTACATGCCCTTCTGCAGTTCCATCTGGCGCCATTGGGAATCATCCAGACCTTTGTGGCCGGGGTGCTTTGTCGAAGCACAAACATCGCCGGGGTAAGGGCCATCATTCTCAAAAATGTCAAAACCCGTTTTGGTGATAAAGTATTTTAATTTATCCAGATAAGTCAATCCCCATTTACTACCCAGGCAGGGTGCATGCCCAAAAAATGCCGCTTTATCCGGAAGCCCTGTCGCTGGATCTATCACATCGTCCACATCGCTGATCTGCCTGGAACTGAACAGGGAATAACCGCCAATCCGGATACCTTTGGCATGAGCCTGGTCTGCCAAAGTCTTCCATCGGGCGACATTTTCTGCACTGGTATCTTCCATATCGCAATGACTGCCAAAACTGAGAATGACGGCCTCATATCCTGTTGCGGCACATTGCGCAAGGGCTGTCGTAACCTGGGCATCGTTTTGGCTGACCAGGTGCATAAAGATAGGATTGGCCATTGTCCAGGGAGCGACAACCCGGTACATTTGGCGTATAGCCAGTCCCCTGCGTTCCCGATCATAGCTGTCCATTAATAATTCGTGCGTACGAACCGAATTAAAATGTTCGCCTGCCTTCAATTCTACGGCAGTTACTTTCTCCGGACAGACTTCCAGAATACAGGGTGTACCGTAATCATAATTTACCTGTGAGGTATAGATGCTATCAGTTTTCCAATGGGTGGTCTGATCGCTGATATCATAACGCATCGCGTTATTAAAGGCGTAATTGGTCTCAACATAAATGCCATGTTGTTTTTTCATTTGCTCGGGCGTGCCGACCACCGCGCTTTCTTCTTCTACCAATCCCAGCACCTCATTGACCATCTTATTGATCGTAACTGTATGTGCCGATCCGTTCTCAACTGACACCCATTTAACGATCAGGGGAATACCATCATAGAGTTCATAATTTACCCGAATGATGATATCCTTCAAGGCAGGTAATTTACTTTTATAGATGAATACAAGTGTCTTTCCTTTTGATGATTCCCTTTTAGCCGATCCAGGTGATTTTGATTGGGTTGGTGAGGCCGGTTGTTTGTTTACCTCCGGCATCCAGCAATCAGACTTCCAATTTATAAATGGCTTCAAATCCGACATAGTATAAGAGTCGAATTGGAAATCATTATCATGGGCAGTGAGCTTTTCCAGCCACTTAGGTAATACATAGGCATTTTCGGTCTGTCCGTACAAACCTCCGATATTATATGTCAGGCCATCGATAGTGACCCTGGCCTCCGGTTTGATGGCCCTTAACAATTGTTGCCCATTGGACAGGTTCTGATAATCTATACAGGCTACATTGGGCCGCAACCGGAAGCTGCGTTTCAGCAGGCCATTATCGAACGTTATGTCTTTTTCATCGGCACTTTTATAAATTCTGGCTTTCGCGGTCGTTGGATGAACCAGCCAATCCTGGTTTGTACCACCTGAGGGGATCCGGGATAAGTTTACTTTTGCGTTTTGGCCAAATAAACCAATTGCCGGGAACAAACCCAGCCAGAAAATCACTTTTTTCATATGCGTAATATGGTGCAATTTCTTTTCCCAACACTACACAAACGATTGCGTATCATTATAGCTGGGCTGCATTTTAAAAAGAGTATTCCACCAGGGCCATCTGCGTCAGCGTCTCCTGCGAACCTTTTTTTAGATCTTTTACGACGCAGGTCCCTTCAGCCAATTCCTTACTGCCCAGGATCACTGCGAAAGCAATATTTTTTTTCTCTGCGTATTTGAATTGTTTGTCGAATTTGGCATTTTCATGATAGAGCTCACAGCGGATGCCTTTGTCCCGTAATTGATGCATCAGCCCAAAAGCAGTGCGCGATTCCGCATCCCCCAGATTAAAAAATAAAACCTGCGACCCGGCCTGAACCTCTTCAGGAAACAACTTCAGTTCTTCCAATACATCATAGATCCGGTCCACTCCAAATGAAATCCCGACACCGGGAATACCTGGTACGCCAAAGGTGCCGGTAAGATCGTCATACCGTCCCCCGCCTCCAATGCTGCCTATGGCAACGCCTTTTGCTTTTACTTCGAAGATCGTTCCTGTGTAATAATTAAGCCCTCGGGCCAGGGTGAGATCAACCAATAGAGAGCTGGCGGGAGTATAATTCAATATATATTCCGTTTCTTCGATTCCTTTCAACCCCGTCGCATTCCCGGCGAACAAAGCTTTTACCTGAGCCAGTTTCTCTTCATTCGTTCCATCGATGGCCAGGTATTTTTCTATGATCGCGATCTGACTATCATTCAAACCCCGCTGCCCCAATTCTTCCTTTACCTTTTCCAGACCGATCTTGTCCAGCTTGTCAATAGCAACGGTTATATCAGTCATCTTATCCATTCCGCCACTTACCTCAGCCAGGGCAGCCAGAATTTTGCGGCTATTGATCCGGATCTCTATTCCCAATCCCAAATTTTTAAAAACAGTATCATAGATAGCTGCCAGTTCCACTTCATTTATTAACGCAGCACTGCCTACCACATCTGCATCACATTGATAAAACTCCCGGTACCGCCCCCTTTGCGGACGATCGGCCCGCCATACCGGTTGCATCTGGTAACGTTTGAAAGGGAAGCTCAATACGCCATGATTCATGGCCACATAACGGGCAAAGGGAATTGTGAGGTCATAACGCAAAGCTCTTTCGGTTAAACCTGTATCATTTTTTCCCTGTAAGGCACGTTCAAAAGCTGCCTTGGATTTTTCGATGTTTTTCGGATCGCCCAGACCGTTATTCAGGATCTTAAAGATCAGTTTATCTCCCTCATCCCCATACTTGCCCATCAAGGTATCCAATTGTTCCATGGCTGGTGTTTCCAGGGGTTGGAAGCCAAATAATTCAAACGTATTACGTATCGCGTTAAAAATATAGTTCCGTTTGCGGACCACATCGGGCCCGAAATCCCTGGTGCCTTGCGGTAAAGATGGCTTTTTACTCATATAATATATATGTTCCGTATGGCACCTTCTGGTGCCCGTTAAAGGTTAATTGCAAAATTCATCAACGCGTATTCTTCACAGCATACCGCTCCACGATCTTCTCACAGGCTTCATCCAACATCTCAAACACCTCATGGTATTCAGATTCCGGCCCGGACCAGGGATCGGGAACGTCTTTATCGAGGCCGGGATAAAGCTCGTTCATGATCAGATGAACCCTGGACGCATCGTATTGTTTTCCGGCTATCCGCTTCATTTCGTTCACGACATCTCCGGCCATGGCATAGATCTTATCAAAATTCCGGAAATCGTCCGCTTTGAACTTACGGGCTCTTTGATGGCTGATATCTATTCCATTCAGTAAGGCTACTTTTTGGGAAAGGGGATGCGGTGGCTCCCCGATATGATATCCATTGGTTCCGGCACTATCTACTTTCCAATTAAGGCCGGACTGCTGAGCCTTCTGCCGGAGAATACCTTCGGCCAACGGACTGCGGCAAATATTACCCAGGCAGACCATCAAAACAGAGGCCACGGGTTGCTTTTCTGCAGGCGTATCTTCTTTTCCATTACGCATAGTCGGCAAAAGTAAGCCGCATGGCGCAAGGTTCAAGCGGACAAGACCGGTTTTTATGGAATGAGGCTTGGTTTGGCATCTTACCCCTTGAAACCTTAGAGAAACCTTCCAAAATCACCTGCAAACCTGCTGAAATCCTTTGAAATACTGATATTAATTAGAATTTAATAAGTATTTGGTCTTATATGGTTGGTTCTTTTTAACGTTATTTTCTTAATTTGCCCGACCATTCAAAAATTATTGGTTACATGCAAAACGAGGCTCCGGACAGGCGAAAGAAGGCATATGAGCAGCGAAGGTCGATCCTCGATTACGGGATGGGGTTGATTATATTCGGTTTTGGGGTCTTCTTCCTGATTGCCCCAAAATTGGGATTCGATTTCGGGATAGATAAATTTTATCGTTATGCCTTTTCCGGTCTCTGCCTGCTTTACGGGGGATTTCGTGCTTATCGTGGGTATCAAAAAAAATATTTCGATTAATGCGAGACTTTTTCAGGCATATTATTGGTACAACAGTGCAAAAAAACAGATGGATAGCTGATAATAATTCGTTGTTATGCAACCGATTAACTAAAGCGGTTATTAGCACTCCCATAATGTTCGCCTTGTTAATAAGCGGCTGCAGCAGTCCCAATTCCAAAACACCTAAGGAAACACCTACTTCCGGGACGCTCCGGATCAGCGTGGACGAATCTTTCCGGCCGGTCATCGACTCACAAATCAAAGTATTCGAATCCTCCTTTCCCGATGTAAAGATCATTCCCGAATACAAACCGGAAGCAGAATGCTTCCGGGATCTGACCACGGATAGCACGCGGATGGTCATAGTCACCCGGGCTTTGAGCAAAGATGAGGAAAAATTCTATGTTGATTCCTTCCACCTTATACCGGCTGTGGGCGAATTAGCCTATGATGCCGTAGCACTGATCGTTAATAATCAATCAAAAGACTCGATTTTCGAAATAAAGGATATCGAGACCCTGCTGGAAGGCAATTACAAACAGCATTTCGCGGTTATGGACGGCTTATCGGCGACCAGTACGGTCAGATATGCCATCGATTCGATCCTGAAAGGCAAAACTTTAGGAAAAAATGTGGTGGCGGCCAGGTCGAGCGAAGGGGTCATCAATTATGTGGCGTCAAATCCACAAGCTGTAGGATTTATAGGGGTAAATTGGATCGGCGACCAGGATGATCCCCAGCAATTAGGTTTCCTGAAAAAGGTGAATATTGGCTCTGTCCGCTGTGTCCGGTGCCTCGGACCGACCTATGTTAAGCCTTATCAGGCAAATATTGCCTTGAAGCGTTACCCCTTGGTCCGGAGTTTGTATTATATATTAAAGGAGAATTATAGCGGAGTCGGGAATAATTTTGTTAATTTCCTGCAATTCGAGAGGGGGCAGCTGCTGTTCAGAAGAGCCTACCTCTGGCCGGTGAAGATGTCCTTTGACGAACGCAATATCCAAATCTCGAAATAATTGAAGCGCTGAACCGAAAAAGGATTAGCCTAAACATACTGTTAAATAAGGCAAAACAGGCCGATAAGGATGGAAGAAACAACGTAATTAATAAGGGAATTCAGGATTTATATTTTAAGCCAGATTTAATACATTTACAACTTTAAACAGCGAACTCACATGAACAGTAAGATTCGGTACAGCCTTCTGGTGGCAGGATTGGTAGGGCTTAGTAACTTATTATTTGCTCAGACCGTAGAGCAGGGAAAGAAATTTTATTATTATCAGCGCTATAAAAGCGCCCTTGATGCATTTGATAAGACGTTGGCCTCAAATCCCAACAGCATCGATGCTGTTTATTGGAAGGGGCAGACCCTGATCCAGCAAAAGGATTCTGCCGGTGCCGAAACCTTGTACAAAAAGGCCCTCGAGTCGAATGGCAATGCGCCTTTATTACTGGTAGGGATCGGACATATCGAACTAAAACAAGGGAAAACGGCAGATGGCCGTCAACGTTTTGAAATGGCCCTCACCCTTACGAAGTCCAAAGACGTGAATGTTATTAATGCGATCGGATGGGCTAATGTGGAAGCAAAAAGCGGTGATGCCGCTTATGCGATTGAAAAACTGAATCTTGCCACCCAGGTCAAGAATTTCAATAATGCAGATACCTATCTGATCTTAGGCGATGCTTACCGTAAGATGATCGACGGAGGAAGTGCTGTTCAGTCCTATCAAAAGGCATTGACCCTGGATTCAAAGAATGCAGCAGCCAAATTCAAGATCGGCATGATCTATCTGACCCAGAATAACAAGGATTACTTCATTCCTGCTTTCGAAGAAGCTACTCAGCTGGATCCTAATTATGCGCCGGCTTTTTATCAGCTCTATTTCTACTATTTCTTCCGGGATATCAACAAAGCCAAGGATTATTATGACAAATACCTGGCTGTATCCGACCCCAGCCCGGAAAACGATTATGAAAGAGCCAGTATCAAATGGGCAAGTAAGGATTTTGACGGAGCTATCACCCAGGCGAAGGCTGATCTGGCTAAGTTGGGAGATGCAGCTACCCCCAAATATTACAAGCTGATCGCTTATTCTTATGATTCCAAAGGTGATTCCGTAAGCGCAAAAGATTTCCTGGATCAATACTTTACCAAACAAAAGCCCGACGGATTCCTGCCAAAGGATTATTCCTTCCGTGCCCAGTTGTTGTCCAAATTCCCTGGAAATGACTCCCTGGTCAATCTGAATTACCAGACCGCTCTTTCTAAGGATACAGCTCAGGCCGAAAAGATCGACATCATCAAGGAAGCCAGTGATCTTTTCAAAAAGAAAGGAAATAAGATGGCTTCTGCTTATTGGCAGGGACAATTATACAATACCCTGAAGTCCCCGGTCAATACGGATCTGTATAATTTAGGGATCGCTTATTACCAGGCTGCCAGTTACAAGTCAGCCGATAGCGTATTCTGCGGTATCTATGAATCGAAATACCCTACCGAGATCTATGGTTATCTCTGGTGCGCACGCAGCAAACAAGCCCAGGATGATTCGACCAATTCCCAGGGATTGGCGGTAGAGGCTTATGATAAGCTGGCCCAGATGGCCCGCGGACTGGACTCGACGGCAAAAGTTGCGGGAACCGCGGATTCTGTTAAATACAAGACCCAGATCACTTCCTCTTATTTCTTTCTCGCCCAATATTATAATGATATAAAGAAAGATAAACAGACGGCGATCGGATACCTGGAGAAGGTTTTGGAAGTTGATCCCACGAATGCAACGGCAGTAAAATTCCTGGAGATGCTGAAAAGGCCACCGGCCAAACAGCCCGCCGCTAAGCCAAAATCGGCTGGAGGAGCAGGAGCCACTAAAAAGTAAAAGTCAGATATAATCTGCGGTCCCCCAAAATGCCCAGGCATTTTAAGAGACAAAAGACGAAAGCGGCGGGGCCAACAAGTTTTATTGTGTTGGCCCCGCCGCTTTATTTTTGGTATTTTAATTCGAATAAGTTGGAAATTACGGTGGCTGTCTTATTTTTGCTACTTGGAAATTCACTGTTGGTGGATCTCCAAGAACCGTTGAACAGACCAAATATCCCGAAGTAATCCTTTAAAAATGGACATTTTTCTACTACAGGCCAATACCCTTGCTGATTCTAATCTAAGTAATTCATATAGTTATTTTCCTATCGGTGTCCAGTTTTTGTTCGCAATAGGCTTTGTAGTCCTGGTCCTGGCAGTGACCCACTTATTGGGCCCGACCCGCAAAACCGCGGAAAAACTCCAAAACTTTGAAAGTGGTATCGAAGGCGTGGGCAATGCCCGCCACCCGATGGCCATCAAATATTTTTTAGTAGCTATCTTATTCGTACTGTTCGACGTAGAAGTTATCTTTTTCTACCCCTATGCCGTGAATTTCAGGGAACTGGGGTGGATGGGATTCGGTGAAGTATTATTGTTCGTTGGTTTTTTCCTGACCGGCTTTTTGTATATCATTAAAAAAGGAGCCCTGAATTGGGAAGACTGACCGGAGGTCAGTCGCCCGAAGGGTACCCGAGCGTAGGCGATGGGTACGAACTAGGAGGAACAAGGAACGCCGTTCCGCCGAAGTTCTGTAAGATTAGGAGGTCGCTAGCGACCCGTGTGCGGAGGCTGCTTTAGCAGCCTACCTGCCTACGAAGAGGAACCAAGCCAGGAAAAAGACAAAGCAATAAATTTTAGCGATTCCAGTTTAAATAGTGCGTTTTACGTTGATTTACCGTTATTATTCGCTTTCGGATTTAGTATTAAAATTGTAAGGCCTGAACCCCTCCTATCACTCGATTGTTAGTAATACTGCTGCTGCCATTGGAAAAGAGGTTGGTTTATTCCTTCATTTTACTTTAAAATTATAAGATATGGCACGTCCGGTTAGGTTCAATATACATCCCATCCAGGCTGATATAAAAGACAATATCAGTTTAGCCAATATGCCCGAAGGGTATACCGGTGAAGGCTTTTTTGCCACCAGTATGAGCAGCGTGGTTGGACTCGCCCGCAAAAACTCCCTTTGGCCCATGCCTTTTGCCACTTCTTGTTGCGGAATCGAATTCATGGCTACCATGGCTTCTCACTATGATCTGGCCCGTTTTGGAGCGGAAAGACTTGGTTTTTCTCCCCGGCAGTGCGATTTGCTGATGGTTATGGGAACGATTGCCAAGAAGATGGGACCGATCGTCAAGCAGGTTTACCTGCAGATGGCAGAACCCCGTTGGGTTATGGCTGTAGGAGCCTGCGCTTCCAGCGGTGGAATCTTTGATACCTATTCCGTATTACAGGGGATCGACCAGGTCGTTCCTGTGGATGTCTATGTACCCGGTTGCCCTCCACGGCCCGAGGCGATCCTGGACGGCTTCATGCGAATCCAGGACCTGGTAGGACAAGAAAGCCTGCGCAGAAGGAACAGTGAGCAGTACAAACAATTGTTGAATAGTTACGGAATCCAGTAAGGAAATACAGGATTACAGTATATAAAAGGAACACATCAGGAACATTAAAAGGGTATGGCACTAACCAACGAAACAATTAAAGAGCGATTGATCGGTAAATTTGGAGACCAGCTTACAGGTTGGTCGGCGCCTTACGATCTTTTGACCTTCGAAGCGCCTAAAGATCTGAATCTGAAGGTAATGCAATTCCTGTTCGACGATGAGGAGTTGCGTTTTCAGTTTTTAACGGACCTCTGTGCCGTACATTATCCCGATCAGGCGGGCCGGGAAATAGCTGTTGTGTATCACCTGCATAATCTGGTGGACAATATCCGGATCCGGTTTAAGGTGTTTACGCCCGTGGCGAAGCCGGATGTCTATACGGCTACCCAGCTTTATTCTTCGGCGAACTGGATGGAGAGGGAAACTTATGATTTTTACGGGGTCAATTTCGTCGGCCATCCCAATCTGAAACGCATATTGAACGTGGATGAAATGGATTATTTTCCTATGCGCAAGGAATTTCCCCTGGAAGACCAGACCCGTATCGATAAAGATGACGCTATGTTTGGGCGGGGCCATTTACCGGAAGCAGCCAACAGGGGTCCGGTAGAAACACCCAGAAAGGATAATGAACCGACGATGCCGGCGAGCGGAACTCCCGGAGCCGCAGGACAGAAGCAGGACTGGTCGAATGAAACGACGAAAATCTAAAGAAAATGAGTACCGAGCATCATATAAAATTACCGGAAGGAAGTATCGAGAAGACGACGTCTACCTTGAACCTGGGACCAACCCATCCGGCTACGCACGGGGTTTTTCAGAATATCCTGGAACTCGATGGCGAACGGATCGTCTCTGCCGAGCAAACGGTAGGATATATCCATCGTGCTTTTGAAAAACTTGCCGAACGTCGCCCGCTTTTCCAGATCACGACACTGACGGACCGTTTGAATTACTGTTCTTCTCCGATCAATAACATGGGCTGGCACCTGACCTGCGAGAAATTGCTGGGGGTGAAAACGCCTAAAAGAGTGGATTACCTGCGTGTCATTATTATGGAGCTGGCCCGGATCTCGGATCATCTGATCTGTAATTCCGTGGTTGGAGTGGATTCCGGTGCCTTTACCGGTTTCTTATATGTGATGCAATACCGCGAACTGATCTATGAGATCTATGAGGAGATCTGCGGTTCCCGGCTGACGACCAATATAGGCCGGATCGGTGGTTTTGAACGCAATTTTACCAATGCGGCCTTTGAAAAACTGGAGAGGTTCCTGGCTGAATATCCCGGTGTGCTGAAGGAGTTCGAGAACTTGTTCACCCGTAACCGCATATTCATGGAACGTACCATTGGTGCGGGCCCCATTGCAGCAGAAAGAGCGCTGAATTATGGTTTTACAGGGCCCAACCTTAGAGCTGCAGGTGTAGATTATGATGTCCGCGTGCATAGTCCTTATTCCAGTTACGAAGATTTTGAGTTCGATATACCCGTAGGCAAAACCGGGGATTGTTATGATCGTTTCCTGGTGCGGAACCAGGAGATGTGGCAGTCGCTGCGGATCATTGAACAGGCTTACCGGAAAGTGAAGGAATTCAAAGGCGCGGAAGCGGAGATATTCCATGCGGATGTTCCGGCTTATTACCTGCCTGAGAAAAAGGATGTTTATACGAAGATGGAAGCCCTGATCTGGCATTTTAAGATCGTAATGGGTGAGACGGAAATTCCTCCCGGAGAAGTTTACCAATCGGTAGAGGGGGGCAATGGAGAACTGGGCTTCTACCTGATCAGTGATGGAGGCCGCACGCCTTACCGCCTGCATTTCCGCCGTCCCTGTTTCATCTATTACCAGGCCTATTCCGAATTGACGAAGGGAGCGATGCTGAGTGATGCGGTGATCGTGATGAGTTCGCTGAACCTGATTGCAGGGGAGATGGATGCCTAATCGCCCGGAGGGCGATTGGCCGTAGGCCCGACATGAGAGGGAGGAAAGGCTGCTGTTCACAGCAGCCGGGCACAGCTGGGGAACCCGGCCCCTTCAGGGGTCGCTGAAAAGGCCGCTTTAGCGGCCGGGGAAGCACTCCGAAGAGCAGAAGGCCGAAATGCCCGCGAGAAGTTAGAACTGAAGAATTCGCTGAACAGAAGAGCTAAATTCGAACGAACCGTCGCAACATTGCTGAACAAAGAAAGGAAGCCGATTAATGGAAATATCACATTTTTAGATATGATCAAATTTTCAGACGAGAAATTAAAGAAGGTGGAAGAGATTATCGCCCGGTATCCGGACGGTAAGCAGAAGAGTGCTTTGTTGCCTGTCCTGCATATTGCGCAGGAAGAATTCGGAAACTGGCTCAGTCCGGAGTCGATGGATTATGTGGCGACTTTACTGAAGCTGGATCCGATCGAAGTGTATGAAGTAGCGACCTTCTACTCCATGTACAACCTGAAACCGGTAGGACGTTATTTGTTCGAGGTTTGCCAGACCGGGCCATGTATGCTGCGGGGTTGCGATGAGATTATCGAATATATAAAAGAGAAACTGAATATAAAAGTGGGAGAGACGACGGCGGACGGCATGTTCAGCCTGAAGACGGTGGAATGCCTTGGCGCCTGTGGGTATGCGCCCATGATGCAATTGGGCAAACATTTTCGTGAACACCTGACCAAAGAGAAGGTGGACCAGATCATTGAAGAATGCAGACAGACGGCCGCTATGAATAACTAAAGGTTGATTAAACCGAATGTTATGAATAAGAAAAAAAACGTCATGACGGTGGTGGTTGTTATGGCATGCGCCGCCGTGCTGATGTTGGTCATCAGTTTTTTGATCAGAGACCCCGCTGCCATGGTCCTTAGATATCTGGCCCTGGCGGAATTGATCGGTCTCGCCATCACCTTGTTCCTTTATTATAACAAGGGAGATTGGTTTAAGGAAAGACCTTCGAGAGAAGATTATGATTGAGTATTAACGTACAAGCATAAGGCTAAACGCAAAAATAGCATGGGTAGAAAATTATTATTAGAAAAAGCGCATGTTCCGGGGATCGTCGGTTATGAGGTTTATCGCCGGGAAGGCGGCTACCAGAGCGTGGAAAAAGCGCTGAACAACATGACCCCCGACCAGGTTACCGATGAGGTGAAGAAAAGTGGACTGAGAGGTCGTGGTGGAGCAGGTTTTCCCACGGGTATGAAATGGAGCTTTCTGGCCAAACCGGAAGGCGTTCCCCGTTACCTGGTCTGTAATGCGGATGAATCCGAGCCGGGTACCTTCAAGGACCGTTACCTGATGGAATTCCTGCCGCATCTGCTGATCGAAGGGCTGATCATTTCTTCTTATGCCCTTGGCGCTAACCGCACCTATATTTATATCCGCGGCGAATACGCCTGGATCCCCGATATTTTAGAAAAGGCGATCGATGAAGCCAAGGCCAACGGATGGCTGGGTAAAAATATCCTGGGTAAAAATTACGATCTGGAGATTTATGTGCACCGCGGAGCGGGAGCCTATATCTGTGGTGAAGAAACGGCCCTGCTGGAATCTTTGGAAGGCAAAAGAGGAAACCCCCGTATCAAACCGCCGTTCCCCGCTATCAAAGGGCTTTGGGATTCTCCGACTGTGGTCAATAATGTAGAGACCCTTGCGGCAATCGGGCCTATTATCAATATCGGCGGCGAAGAGTATGCCAAGATCGGAGTCGGCAAATCCACCGGTACCAAACTCCTCTCTGCCTGTGGCAATATCAACAAACCTGGTGTTTATGAGATCGATATGACCATATCGGTCGAAGAATTTATATACTCGGACGAATACTGTGGCGGAATAGCCAATGGCAAACGCCTGAAGGCCTGTATTCCCGGAGGTTCATCGGTTCCCATTCTACCTGCGAACCTTTTGCTGAAAACGGTGAAAGGCGAGACCAGGATGATGAACTATGAAAGCCTGGCCGACGGAGGTTTTCCTAAGGGATCGATGATGGGCTCCGGTGGTTTTATCGTGTTGGATGAAGATCAGTGCGTGGTAAAACATACCCTGACCCTTGCCCGGTTCTATCGTCATGAAAGCTGCGGTCAATGTTCGCCCTGCCGCGAAGGAACGGGCTGGATGGAAAAGATTCTGAAGAATATCGAGACCGGAAAAGGAAAGAGCAGTGATATCGATCTGTTATGGGATATCCAGCGCAAGATCGAAGGCAATACCATTTGTCCGTTAGGTGATGCGGCGGCCTGGCCGGTAGCGGCAGCCATCCGGCATTTCCGCGACGAATTCGAATGGCATGTGAACAATCCTGTGGAGTGTTTGACAAGGAATTATGGGCTGGCAAATTACGCCGACCCACTTCAGGTGGCGGTGTAATTTGCCGCGCCGAAGGCGCAGACATGAGAGCGCGGAAAGGCTGCTGTTTACAGCAGCCGGGCACGATCACGGACCCCGACCGCTTCAGCGGTCGCAGAAAAGGCCGCTGGCGGCCTGACAAAAAAAGAGTATAGATAACGCAGATATAAATCAGTTTGACAAATGGCTGACGCACCTAAATTATTTAAAGTTACAATCGATAATATCACTATCGAAGTGGAAGCGGGAACCAGTATTTTACAGGCGGCCCGTAAGATCGGCGGCGATGTGGCGCCACCTGCCATGTGTTATTATACCAAGCTGAAAGGCAGCGGCGGAAAGTGCCGTACCTGCCTGGTAGAGGTAGCGGCGGGATCAACCGCTGACCCGAGACCGATGCCCAAACTGGTGGCCAGCTGCCGCACAAATGTCATGGACGGGATGGTCGTGAAGAACATCACCAGTGAAAAAGTGATCGATGCCCGTAACGGCGTTGTGGAGTTCCTGCTGATCAATCACCCGCTGGACTGTCCCATCTGCGACCAGGCCGGGGAATGCCATCTTCAGGATCTTAGTTATGAACATGGCAAGGAAGGCACCCGCTACGAATTCCAGCGGAGAACTTTTGAAAAACATGACCTCGGTCCTTATATCCAATTGCATATGACCCGTTGTATCCTTTGCTATCGCTGTGTATTCACGGCAGATCAGCTGACGGAAAAAAGGGTACATGGCGTATTGGACAGGGGAGATCATTCCGAGATCGCCACCTATATCCAAAAATCTTTGGATAACGATTTTATCGGAAATATCATTGACGTGTGCCCGGTTGGGGCTCTGACAGATAAGACTTTCCGTTTCAAGAACCGTGTCTGGTTCCTGAAGCCTGTAGAGGCCCATCGTAATTGCAACCACGCTAAATGCTCCGGAAAAGTAACGCTCTGGTACCGGGGCGATGAGGTTTTCCGCGTAACGGCCCGCAAGGACCAATGGGGTGAAGTAGAGGACTGGATCTGTAACGAATGCCGTTTTGAAAAGAAAAAGACCAGTGATTGGGAGATCGAAGGACCGACCAAGGTGAGTCGTCATTCAGTTATTTCCCAAGGACATTATGTTGGGGTAACCCAACCTCAGGAAGTATTGTATGAGGTGATGGATGGACGGAAACCCAAATTATTGATGGATATTCACAGCGTGAGCGAGGTGAACAAACCGGAGATCGATCTGTCCAGGATCAATCGTCCTGCCCATTCGACGGATTTCGATTAGATCGCAGATAGGCTGCTTCTTGCAGCAGCCGGGCAAATCCGGATAGCCAGGCGGCAACATCGGAGGGTGAAAAACGATAAAGAGTTGATTAAATAAACGATAAGAAGAATGCATCTTTTGTTACTAAACATTGATTGGATTTTACTGGCCGAGAAAGCATTACTGATCCTGATCATTATCAGCGTTTCATTGGTGATCGCCATGTATGAGACCTATATGGAACGCAAGGTGGCGGCCTTCATGCAGGATCGCCGCGGCCCCAGCCGGGCTGGCCCTTTCGGGATCTTGCAGCCTTTGGCGGATGGACTCAAACTTTTTATGAAGGAAGAGATCATTCCTTCTTCTTCCAGCCGTTTCTTATTTATCCTTGGACCTGCCCTGGCCATGATGACGGCGATGATGACCAGCGCGGTCATTCCCTGGAGCAGCCATTTCGAGCTTTTCGGACGGCATATC
Source organism: Flavitalea flava (assembly GCF_054461575.1). Lineage (NCBI taxonomy): Bacteria > Pseudomonadati > Bacteroidota > Chitinophagia > Chitinophagales > Chitinophagaceae > Flavitalea > Flavitalea flava. The sequence goes on along the minus strand of NZ_JBTLQH010000016.1, from coordinate 111,455 downwards.
GATATGCAGATAGCAGATATCAATATTGGTATACTGTACATCTTCGGCGTAGTGAGTATGGGCGTTTACGGAGTCATGATCGGAGGATGGGCATCGAATAATAAATTCTCCCTGATGGCCGCCATCCGGGGCGCTTCGCAGATCATCTCCTATGAACTGGCCATGGGGCTGGCTATTATCGCCCTTTTGATGATCTCCGGCAGTCTGAGTCTGAAGACGATCGTCGAACAACAGCAGGCCAGTCATTATTATGTGTTGTATCAGCCGCTGGGATTCCTGATCTTTCTGGTTTGTGCCTTTGCCGAGTGTAACCGTACCCCATTCGATTTGTCCGAAGCGGACAGCGAACTGAACATGGGTTTTCACCAGGAATATTCTTCCATGAAACTGGGTTTTTATCTGTTTGCAGAATATATAAATGTTTTTATCAGCAGTGCGGTAATGTCTACGCTGTATTTTGGCGGATATGATATACCCTTTGTGAACGATGCGGCGCTTGCGCAGCATTGGGGGCAGAATCCGGTAGCCATCCTTCAGGCGGTGGCCCTGTTCCTCAAGGTCGTAGCCTTTATCTTCTTTTTTATGTGGGTACGGTGGACGGTTCCCCGTTTCCGCTATGATCAGTTGATGAATCTGGGCTGGAAGGTATTGATACCTCTGTCCCTGATCAATATGGTAGTGACGGGTTTTATCATATTATTACGCCAGAATCACTGGCATTTCTAAGGGACCCGGCAATTCAGGATCCCTGGTTTATCCAGGATCAGGGGTTTGGGAGGGTAGAAATTGTCAAACCTGGTTTGGCAAAATGAAGGGATAAAAATATTTTTGCGAACGCTCAAAACAATAACTGGCAAAACTGAACTCATATGCAAGCATTAACGAGCAGGGCTAAAACGGTGGACCGTAAACCAATGACGGTGTGGGAAAAGTTGTATCTGCCTGCGATCGCTAAAGGGATGAGCATTACATTCGGTCATATGTTCAAAAAAAGACCGACGGTGAACTATCCGGAGAAGACGAGGCCTTTCAGTGCCGTTTTCAGAGGGCTCCATGTCCTGAACCGGGATGAAGAGGGCCGCGAGCGCTGTACGGCCTGCGGTTTATGTGCCGTTGCCTGCCCCGCCGAAGCTATTACGATGGAAGGAGCTGAACGTCTGCCCGGGGAAGAGAATCTGTACCGGGAAGAGAAATATGCGGCCAAATACGAGATCAACATGCTCCGCTGCATTTTCTGCGGTCTTTGCGAAGAGGCCTGTCCGAAGGATGCGATCTATCTGTCCGAAACCTTTGCACCGGCGAATTATACACGGAAAGGGTTTATTTATGGAAAAAACGAGCTGTTGATTCCCGATCCCGTTACCCAACCCGAAGAATTTGCGAAGGCACGTGGCGAAAGGGCACCTAGGGTCTGATTAAAAGAAAACTAGGTTTGTCGGTAAATAATGCGGCTAAATAAAAAGAATAGTTCAATAAGTTTTATAAAATAACCAACGGTTCAATGGGTATCACACAAATTCTGTTCTGGTTTTTAAGCGTATTGGCGCTGCTGAGCGCTATCCTGGTAGTGGTCAGTAAGAATCCCGTTCACAGCGTATTGTGGCTCATTCTCGTGTTTTTTTCCATTTCCGGGCATTATCTGCTTATGAATGCCCAATTTCTGGCTATCGTTAACCTGATCGTATATGCGGGAGCGATCATGGTCCTTTTCCTTTTTGTATTTATGTTGATGAACCTGAACGCGGATACGGAACCCCAGAAAAATAAGTGGTTAAAGATCGCCGGCGTAGTGGCAGGGGGATCCCTGTTACTGGTCCTGGTGGCTGCCCTTAAGAAAGCAGATATGAAGAACCAGTTGGCGGAAATGAATAACGGAAGCATCGGGCTCATTCATAATCTGGGTATGACGCTGTTCAAGGAATATGTGGTGCCTTTTGAGATCAGCAGTATCCTGTTCCTCAGTGCGATGGTCGGTGTAGTAGTGATCGGAAAAAAAGAGTCGGCCCCCCTATGAGCTACGCTCGTAACCTTTGTCCCGTTCTTTGAACGGAACTCGGTTACCTAAAGGGGGAGTAATAATCCGGGTGAAGTTTTGAGTAAATAATTGAAATGAAAATTAGAAGAAATAAAAAGAGCAACGTTTTACTAAATATCCCCTTTAGGGGGAAGGGGGTCTTATGCCGATAAACTATTACATATTTCTGGCCGTAGCATTATTTTGTATTGGGGTGGCGGGTGTACTGACCCGGCGCAATGCGATCATTATCTTCATGTGTGTGGAGCTGATGCTGAATGCGGTGAATTTACTGATGGTCGCTTTTTCCAAGATGCACAGCCATGCGCTGGCCGCCATCAATCCGAATGCCGGGATCGACGGGCAGATCTTTGTGTTTTTTATCATGGTCGTTGCCGCCGCAGAAGTAAGCGTTGGCCTGGCCATCATTGTGATGATGTATCGTAATACACATTCGACGGATGTGAACTTTTTGAACCGGCTGAAACATTAACGTACACTGTCCGAAACGGAAAGCGGGACACAGAAAAACGGAAAAAAATCCTGACCTCAACGGAGAGGGGGATAAGAACAATAAAAAATAAGGAGTTAAAAAGTCTTTGGTTACCGGGAGGAGGTTTTAACAAAACGGCTGGTATATTGAAAATCAGCGGAGTTTTTGAAAGGTCCCAAACGGTAAACGGAAAAAGATTCAAAAGGTAGTATGAACAATATAATTAGTTTAGTTTGGTTGGTTCCCTTGCTTCCATTGGCCGGTTTCTTAATTAACGGTCTGCTGCGCAATAGCTTGTCAAAATCCCTTTCCGGAATTATCGGAAGCGGGGTGATCCTGGCCTCCTTTATATTGAGCCTGCTTATTTTCGGCCAGGTACGCCAGGAAGGATTCCAGCCAGCCATAATCAACCTTTTTGATTTTATCAACGTAGGCAGTCTGAAGATCCCCTTCGCTTTCCAGGTTGATCAATTGTCGATCCTGTTCCTCCTCATCATTACCGGGGTAGGCTTCCTGATCCATTTGTATTCTACGGCCTATATGCATGAGGAAGAACCTCCGCACTATGCCCGTTACTTCGCCTACCTGAATCTCTTCGTTTTTTCCATGTTGTTATTGATACTCGGCGCCAACTATGTGATCATGTTCATCGGTTGGGAAGGAGTGGGGCTTTGTTCCTATTTGCTGATCGGGTATTGGTTCAAGAATATTGATTTCGGCAACGCCGCCAAAAAAGCATTTATTATGAACCGTATCGGGGATCTTGGTTTCCTGATCGCCGTGTTCATGATGATCAGCAATTTCGGTTCCGTTACGTTCGGGGAAGTATTTGCCAAAGTGCAGACTACTCCTATTCCGGTGCTGACAGCGATCACCTTATTATTATTCGTAGGGGCTACGGGCAAATCGGCCCAGATCCCGCTATATACCTGGCTGCCCGATGCGATGGCAGGCCCCACGCCGGTATCGGCCCTTATCCATGCGGCAACGATGGTGACGGCCGGTATTTATATGATAGCCCGCAGCAACATCCTTTACACCCTGACCCCCATCACCCAAACGGTGGTTGCCGGGATCGGGTTGGCTACTGCTTTATTCGCCGCCACGATTGCGCTCAAACAAAACGATATTAAAAAAGTGCTGGCCTATTCTACGGTCAGCCAGCTTGGTTATATGTTCCTGGGTCTGGGCGTTGGCGCCTATACCGGTGCAGTCTTCCATGTAATGACACATGCCTTCTTCAAGGCGCTGTTGTTCCTTGGGGCCGGCTCCGTCATTCACGCCATGCATCATGAACAGGATATCCGTAAAATGGGAGGATTAAGATCCCATCTTAAAATAACCCATGCCACCTTTCTGATTGGCTGTATCGCGATTGCAGGTATTCCACCGTTCTCCGGTTTCTTCTCCAAAGACGAAATCCTGGCCGCAGCCTATGGCAAAAGCCCGGTTTATTTTATCATCGGTGTGATCACTGCCTTGCTTACTGCCTTTTATATGTTCCGTCTATATGCCATGACCTTTCTCGGTAAATTCCGAGGAACAAACGAGCAGGCGCATCATCTGCATGAAAGCCCTTCGGCCATGACTATTCCGCTCATCGTGCTGGCCATTCTGGCCGCGGTGTCCGGATTCCTGGGTATTCCCGAGGTCTTTGCACAACATGCACACTGGCTGGAACATTTCCTGGAACCGGTATTTGCCGGATCGGCAGCCCTGCAGGCAGAAGCCGGTGGACATACTCCCGCGAGTATGGAAATGGTACTGATGGGTATTTCCATAGCTGTCGCCCTGATCGGGACCTTTGCCGCCATTTCGCGTTTCACCCGCAAACCTGAACTGGATGAACCTACTGGTTTTGGAAAAGTGCTGGCCAATAAATGGTATGTGGATGAATTCTACGATGCCATCATCGTCAGACCGCTGGATGGCCTGGGTAAGTTCTTTAGCTTTTTTGAGAAAAATGTTATCGACTGGATTGTCAATGGTGTGGGTCGGCTGGTTCAATACGGCAGCCGTCAGATCCGTCTCGTACAGAGCGGCCAGGTAGGCGGTTATGTCCTGCTGATGGTGGTGGGGATCATTGTCCTGTTCCTGGTGGAATTGTTTGTGAAGAAATAGCTACAAGCCGAAAGCTTCAAGCTGCAAGTTTGGAGCCCTGTAGATTTCAACTGTATTGATAAAGTGAATTTGAATAATAATAGATACTCATGATCCCTGTTCTACTGATAGTCGTTCCGTTGGTGTGCGGGCTGCTCGGTTTCTTCGTAAAAAAAGAGAATAGCGCCCGGACCTGGTCCCTGTTATCATCCCTGGTCACCCTGGTGATCTCCTTATGGGGGCTGACCCTTGCCAAAGGATCCGGAAGCCTGAGCACAGACGTGGCATGGGTTCCTTCCCTGGGCAGCCGTTTTGCCGTCGGTTTGGATGGTATGGGACAGATCCTTACCCTACTGACCGCCATTTCCTTCCCGATCATTTTTGTCGCTACCTGGAGAGATCAGTACAAACGTTCCGGCAACTTTTTCGCCCTGATGCTGCTGTCACAGGCCGGTTTGATGGGTGTTTTCCTGTCCATGGATGCGCTCCTGTTCTATTTCTTCTGGGAACTGGCGCTGATCCCGGTTTATTTCCTCTGCTCGATCTGGGGTGGAGAAAAAAGAATTCAAGCTACCTTTAAATTTTTTATCTATACATTCACCGGTTCCATTCTGATGCTGGTTGGGATCATCTGGTTATACAGCCATACACCCGATCATTCTTTCTCCCTGGCTTCATTTTATAACCTGAGAAAAGTGATCAGCAGTTCGGATCAGATGTGGTTGTTCTGGTTGTTCTTTATCGCCTTTGGTATAAAAATGCCCATATGGCCCTTGCATACCTGGCAGCCGGATACCTATGAGCAATCGCCCACTGCCGTAACCATGGTACTTAGCGGAGTGATGGTGAAAATGGGACTGTTCGGAATCATCCGGTGGCTGGCTCCTGTCCTTCCCGTGGGAACCTGGGCATGGGGAGATACTGCTTCCGCCCTTTGTATCATCGGAATGATCTATGCATCACTGGTCGCTATTCAGCAGGACGACCTGAAACGCCTTATCGCCTACTCTTCCATTGCCCATATCGGTCTGATGGCCCTGGCCATCTTTGCCACTACGACCACCGGTATGCAGGGAGTAATGATCCAAATGTTCAATCACGGTATCAATATCTTAGGGATGTGGATCGTCGTCGAACTGATCGAACGCCAGTTCCATACCCGTAAAATATCAGAATTGGGAGGGCTTGCCCAAAAAGCGCCAGTCCTGGCCATTCTCCTGGTGATCGTGGCCCTGGCCAATGTGGCCCTGCCCCTTACCAATGCCTTTATCGGGGAATTTCTCTTATTCACCGGTGTTTACAGTTCCACCGCCACTCATTATAATGTAGTATTTACCGTCGTAGCGGGTCTCAGTATCATCCTGTCCGCGGTGTATACGCTCAATATGATCCAGCGGGTTTTCTTCGGTAATACCAACGCGCTGACAGAAAAAGCGAGAGATATTCACTCCAATGAGAAGATCGTACTGGCTGTTCTGGTCCTCATGATCCTGGTCATCGGGGTTTATCCAAAGCCGATGCTGGAATTGACGAAAGAGACGGTCGATACGATTATCACGAAGATGAATTATAAGATGTAGGAAAAAGAAGGAAGCTTCAGGCTATAAGCTGCAAGCTTCAAGTGTGAGGGAAGGGTAGGAGACGGAGAAGACGTTTGAATAAAAAGGAAATAAGATAAAAATTAGCCTGCAGCTTGTAGCTCGCGGCTTGTAGCTTAAAAAAGATATGAACGCAATAATTATTTCAGCTATCTGGGGAATTGTCCTGATGTTCAGCGGAATTATCACGGAGAACAAATCCACTGTCCGCATTATCGCCATCGTCGGCATCCTGTTGCTGTTACTGGTGAATTACGCGGATCTTACCGGCCATCACCTGTTCTCTATCGATACGCACAAGATGCTGTTCTTCGATACATTCGGTCTGCTGGCCAATTGTATCCTTTTTGGCAGCACCCTGATCTTTTTTCTGTTGTCCGGACGAGACTTTGAAAAAGTAGGGGCCAATGTGGCTGAATATTTTGCACTGATCTTCTTTGTGCTTTGCGGGGTAGGATTAGTCACCACCTTTAATACCTTATTGATGTTATTCCTTGGAATCGAGATCATCTCTATTCCTTTATATATTCTTACCGGCAGCGATAAACGCAATCTGAAAAGCAATGAGGCCGCCCTGAAATACTTCCTGATGGGAGCATTCTCAACGGGTCTGATGCTGTTGGGTATCGCCTTTTTATACGGAGCCAGCCAGAACGGCACCTTCATCATCGATGATCTGGGTATCGGTAAGGCGACCCTCTCTCCCTTGTACATGGCGGGTCTGCTTCTCTTGCTGGTATCTATGTCCTTCAAAGTCTCGGCAGCTCCCTTTCATTTCTGGACACCGGACGTCTATGACGGCGCACCAACCGTATTTACCTCATTTATGGCCACGATCGTAAAGGCTGCTGTTTTTATCGGGTTTGTACGTCTTTTCGACGAAGGATTCGGAGAAAGTAAGCTGAAATGGCAGTTATTCGTCGCCATCATCACTGCGGCTACCTTGTTCGTCGGTAACCTGACGGCCGTTTTCCAGCAAAGCGTCAAAAGAATGCTGGCTTATTCCTCCATCGCCCAGGCTGGTTTTATGTTATTTGGTGTGCTCGCTCAAAACGGGGTTGCCAAAGAAGGGATCATTTTGTACGCGGCTGCTTACAGCCTGGCCACGATCGGGATATTTTCCATCCTGGTGAAAATGAAGGATTTTACCTTTGATGGGTTTAACGGTCTGGCCAAACATCAGCCTTTGCTGGCCGCCACCTGTACTATTTTCCTTTTATCGCTGGCGGGCATCCCGCTCACTGCCGGCTTCTTTGCTAAATATTATATGCTGTCGGCTGTCCTGCAGACCGGCAAATTCCTCTGGCTGGTGATCTTCGCGGTTTTATGCGCGGTGGTCAGCGTCTACTATTATTTCCGGGTTATCCAGGCCATGTATTTCAAGGATGGGGATGATCAGGCTATCGAGGTTACTCCTATATTTAAGGGGCTGCTGGTAGTTGTGGCTGCGCTTATCATCCTGCTCGGGATCTTCCCGCAGACTTTGGTGGATAAGTTGTCGACGTTGATTTATACGTGGTAGATTTTGCTCCTTTGATTTAGGATTGGGACATTTATTGATATTTTTTAACGTGTACTATCGTGTCGTTAGCATAATGCTATTTTAAAGTGTATCATTCTGCGGTTTTGCAGGTAGGGTATCACACCTGTCGCCAGTTCTATTTAAATAATTATTTGTCTTTTTAATGGTATTTAAATATAACAATGCGCCATTTGCGATACGCCTACCGTGCCTGTAAGCAGGTTATGGGTGCTGGCACTTTTTTTTCATTCTTATAATTACTATAAGGTGCCATTGGTTTTCTTCAAATTAAAATGAAAAGTAGTATTGCCATCACAGGGTCGAGCCCATTCTTCTGTCGGTATTGGTTGGGCTGAAGTTTTGCTAACTATTGGGCTATTTATTAGTTGATGAGAAAAATCAGTCAATTTTTTTGTCCATCCCTGCCCAAAGCCTATAAAGCTGCCAAAATCTACGGAGCCCCCACCATCAAAAGAGACAAACGGCCCCCACCGTTTATGGAACAATTCCCCACCGTTAACATAGAATGTTTAATTTAGTGGCATTCATAACACCACTATGAGGATCCGCGATACGTTTGCATTATCTTTTAATACAGTAAAAAGCAACAAATTGCGCACCGGTATTACGGTGGCCATTATTGCCTTCGGGATCATGGCCCTGGTGGGGATCAATACGGCTATCGAAGCCATGAAACAGAAGTTCACCGAGAGCTTTTCGGCCATGGGCGCCAATGGGTTCACCATTCATTACCGGGAATGGCGAATGGGATTTGATGGCGGATCGGACGTTAAAAAACAGAAAAAAGGGCAGAAAAAGATAAGAAAATCCAGTGCGGGCAAACCGATCACCAAGGACCAGGCGGAGACCTTCCGGGAACGGTTCCAATTTCCGGCCAAGATCGGTATTACCATGTTTGGATCCCAGGATGCGGTGATTTCGCTGGGGGATAAAAAAACGACTCCTACGGTAAGGCTTTACGGGGGGGATGAGAACTTTTCGGAATTAAATGGTTACGGGCTTGCTGCAGGCCGGAACCTGAATGCCCTGGATGTACATTCCGGGCGAAATGTCTGTATTATTGGCAGTGAGATTTCCGAGAAATTCTATGGCAAGGACCCGCAAAAAGCCCTGGAAAAGATCATCCGGATCAATAATCTGCCCTTCAGGGTGGTGGGCGTATTGGAATCCAAGGGATCAACCCTGGGGATGAGCTGGGATAAAATGGCCCTTACTTCCTATAATAATGTGCGCCGGTTCTTTAATTCCAATCCCAATGCCTCCTTCGGCATCATGGTAAAAGTGGCTGATGTTAAGATGATCGAAGGGGCCATAGACCAGGCTGAAGGGATCCTTCGGCCGATACGCCAGTTGTCGGTCATGGAAGGCAATAATTTTTATATCGACAAAAGCGATAGCGCGGTGGCCATGCTGATGCGCAATTTGAGCTTTATTACCTGGAGCGCTCTTCTGATCGGGGCGATTACGCTGCTCGGGGCAGCTATCGGGTTGATGAATATTATGCTGGTTTCGGTGACCGAAAGGACCAAGGAGATCGGATTGATCAAGGCCATCGGGGGCCGGCAGCGGAATGTCCGCCAGCAATTTCTCTTCGAATCCATCATTATCAGCCTTATAGGAGCCGTTTTTGGGGTTATCCTCGGGGTTATCGTCGGTAACGTGTTTTCAGTGGTCCTCAGTACCGGTTTTGTAATTCCCTGGGGATGGCTGGTTCTGGGTATCCTTATTTGTTCTGTGGTAGGATTGCTGGCAGGGCTTTATCCCTCCCTGAAGGCATCCCGCCTCAACCCGATCGAAGCTTTACGGTACGAATAACATTTCCTTACGGTTTTGCCCGGGTTCGTGTTTTTCCCTTTATGATTTTTCCCCAGTCTTTCCCCATTATTGTGGCCTTTTGGTACTTGCGGTAATCGCGGTAATCGCCTTAATGCCTCCTTATTATTATAAGATCGTGCAGGTTATGAATAATCAACGACAAACCTGAAACGGTTTAATCTTAGCCGGTATCCGGTAGCCAAAGCCAAACTAACGGTTACCTCTCCCCAGGTTCTTTCCCATCTTCAGAAGAGGTCCGGGCTTTATCCATGTGGCAATTAATCGTTAAACAACCCGTACCTAACGGAGGGCCCGGGGTGAGTCCGGGCTAATCCTTAGTCCGGCTCTTATTACATTCTTCCACTATTGGGTACTCTTTGTAAAGGATAGGAATTTATCTCCTGCTATCAGGGATTCTCCTAACCAGAACCGTGGCCCGACCTTTGCTCCTGCTTTCCCCTCAACGGGACAGGCCATTGAAGGAAGGGGTGCCGTCATTGAAAAAATGACAGGCTTTAGCGGACGAACTGTTTAAAAAAGTAAACAACATTTGTTAATTAGTGCGCATTTCTGTTCGCACGGCATTCAAAAATCCGTAGATTTACGAGAGGCCGGGACGGGAAGTCATGGGGTCGTCGGGGGGCTTAGAACCTGCCCTGGCGGGCTATCAGGGGAGGTTGGTGTGGCAACAATAATTGAAATTTGTACTTTAGGGAAATTCCTTATCTTGTGAGGCCTTTATTAAAAAATATTTGTTATCCAATATCGTCTGTTGAAAAGCTTTTTTTCATAGACTTGTACATTCATTTTCTATTACATACTTCAATTTTAAAAAAAACACTAAAAACAAACGATCATGGCTGAAACAAAACCCACTGCAGCGACAGCAGCTAAAAGTTCTACATCCGTTCAACCAAAAAAGAAGGGAAATTCTATTTCTTGGGTAGCACCTTTGGTGTGTGTCATCGCTGGTTACCTGCTCTGGAGATTTATTATCGGTGCAGATAGTAACTTCACGAAACCCGATCCAGCCGGTGGTTTTTGGCCCACTCAGGAAGGTGCTAAGGGCGGATTTGCTAAAATGTACCAGGGAGGAATCATCGTTCCGATCCTGATCGGAGCGTTACTGACCGTTCTTACTTTCGTGATCGAGCGTTTCCTGACTATCGGTAAGGCTACTGGTAATGGTAATATTGCTGAGTTCATCCGTAAAGTACAATATCACCTGGCTAATAAAAATGTGGATGCCGCCATTGCAGAATGCGACAAACAAAAAGGCAGTGTAGGTAATGTAATGAAAGCTGGTCTGCGCAAGTACAAAGAAATGATCACTGCGCCTGAACTGGACACTGAACAAAAAGTACTGGCTATTCAGAAAGAAGTAGAAGAAGCTACCTCTCTTGAACTGCCTATGCTGGAAAAAAATCTGGTATTCCTTTCTACTATCGCTTCGGTTGCAACCCTGATGGGACTGCTCGGAACGGTTATCGGGATGATCCGTTCTTTCTCCGCATTAGGTGATGCAGGTGGTGGTGAAGCTGCTCAGCGTCTTTCTCAGGGTATCTCTGAAGCCTTGTACAATACAGCATTGGGTATCGGTACTTCCGCCGTTTCCATCATCATGTACAACATCTTTACTACTAAGATCGACGGTATCACTTACGGCATCGATGAAAGCGGTTTCACTTTGACACAGAGCTTTGCTTCTTTGTACAAATAAGGAACCGTTTGTATCCTTACCCTTAAAGAATGTCTTCCGGTGGTTCCGTTTAATAGCCATGGAAGCCAGAAACCGGCTCCGGTCTGATAAAAACGGTTTGTTTTTAAGGATTTCAGCCAGTTCTTTATGGAATCAGGGTACAAATGAATCTTCAAAAGATTCGCTTCATAACAAAAAAATAATTTTAAAATGCCAAGAGCTAAAATACCGCGTAAAAGCACAAATATCGACATGACTGCGATGTGCGATGTGGCATTCCTGCTGTTGTCCTTTTTCATATTGGCTACCAAGTTCAAACCGGTTGAAGCATTGACGGTGACGACCCCAAGTTCGGTCTCCTCCAAGATAGCTCCCGATAAAGATGTGGTACTGATAACGATCGACAAGGACGCTAAGGTATACCTCTCCATATCGGACGGGAATTCTGCCCAGAAACAGGATATTATCAATACGATCAATACTTCCAAGAATCTGGGCCTGAGCGACGCTGAAAAGAACAATTTCGTCAAGAATAACAATGCCTATATCGGGTCGCCTTTCAGCCAGCTGAAATCGTATCTCTCAAAAACGCCCGAGGAACTGAAAGGAGTACAATTAGCAGGTATTCCGGTTAAGGATAGTACTGATAATGAACTCATTGACTGGGTAAGAGCTGCCGTAGGAGCCTTCCAGGGATCAAAAATGAATCTGTTGGTAAAAGGGGATGATGCTTCAAAATATCCTTCTTTCCAAGGCGTAATTATTGCATTTAAGAAAAATGATCAACTTAAATTCCAGATGGTAACCAGCCCGGTAGCCGCTCCGATTGGATCGGAACTCTACAAGGTACAACAGGGTAGTGGTAGCAAGCTAATCGAATAGGGGATCTGGAACCAGAGTGGTTATTGGATTAAATCACTAGGATTTGGGTTTTGAATTTTGTAACTTTAAAAAAAGCTTAGTATATGGCAGAAATGGATACCTCGAGCGGCGGTGGTCATAAAAAGGGCCCGGGCGTCAAGAAGTCTAAGAAACTGTCTACACGCGTGGATCTGACCCCCATGGTGGATTTGGGATTTCTCCTGATCACCTTTTTTATCTTTACCACTACCATGAGCCAGCCGACGGCTATGAAGCTGAATCTGCCCAAGGATACCGATAAGCCCGATGAGCAGAATAAATTAAAAGAATCTGCGGCTTTAACGGTAATGCCTGCCAAGCAGAACCAGGTGTATTATTACGAGGGTCTTGACCCTACGAAAATACAGACCTCCACCTTCAAAACTATCCGGGACGTGATCCTGGATAAGAAGAGAAGAACGGATCCTAAGGACTTCATGGTCATCATCAAACCAACCCAGGATGCTACCTATAAAAATACGGTGGATATGCTGGATGAAATGAAGATCGATGACGTCAAGCGTTATGCCCTTGTGGATATTTCGCCGGATGAGTATAAGATCGTCGTTTTAACGGAGCAGGCAAATGGAATTAAATGACGGACCGGGAGAATAACCGGACCAATCCATATGGAATTTGATCTGGTTTGCATCTCATAAGTGGACACCGTCCACTGGCCGAAGGCCCAACATTAAAAATTTTGGGTTAAAGGTTAGTTTTCTCTGAAAACCTTTGCCCCAATAATTATTAAATCACTCAAAATGGAAGTAAACAAAATATTAACCGCCGATTTCCTGGATATCCTCTTCGAGGGTAAGAACAAGGAATACGGTGCCTATGATCTACGCAAGACCTACAATAAGCGCCTGATTACGGCTCTTATGGGTACGGCTGCAGTGATCCTGCTGCTGTTCATAGGTTATTTCGTCTCCAACCTGAATGGCGGCAACAAAAAAGCGGCCATGGTGGTGCAAGACGTTCAGTTAGAAGAAGTTAAAGAAGAAAAGAAAAATGAGCCACCCCCTCCTCCGCCTCCCAAGGTAGAGCCACCCAAGGTGGAAATGGCTAAATTCACGCCTCCCAAAATCGTAAAAGACGAAGAGGTTAAGGAAGAAGAAAAGCCACCTGAACAGGAAAAACTGGAAGATACCAAGATCGGTACCGTTAACCAGGAAGGTGTAAAGGATGAAGGTATCACTGCCCCTCCTGTATCGGATGCCGGTAAAGGTGTGGTAGAAGCACCCAAGGAAGAAGATTACGACAAAACCTTTACCAAGGTGGAAATCGAGTCCGAATATCCCGGCGGACCTGCAGCCTGGCTTCGTTACCTGAACAAAAGCTTCCGTTATCCCGACGAAGCGGTGAACAATGAAATTCAGGGTACCGTAGTGGTACAGTTCATCGTGGACAAGGAAGGAAACGTGAGTGATGTACAGGCTATCTCCGGACCAGAATCCGGTGGTCTTCGCGAAGAAGCGGCCCGTGTAATCAAGAAAAGTGGTAAGTGGACCCCTGCCGTTCAGAATGGCCGTCAGGTGAAATCTTACAAGAAGCAGCCGATCGTCTTCAAATTGGAAGCACAGTAATCCCCGAACCCTTTGAAAGGGGAGAAAGGAAAATAAGTTATTAAATAGAAGATCCTCTCTGGCAACAGAGGGGATTTTTTTTGTTTGAATGTGACTAGCAATTATACATTGACGTTATATTTTTGTTTTTAAATATTGCCTCGACATCATTGTGATCTGATCAGGTTTTTGCTCTGTATACGGCTTCGTTTATTACTTCGGATTTTTATTCTTTGGGAAGGCTATAATTCTATCAAACCCTTATGGAAATTGGCTTCTATTGGGTCTTAGTATTAAACATACATCATGGAAGTTAATAAAATTTTATCTGCGGATATCCTGGATATCCTATTCGATGGAAAGAACAAAGCATATGGCGCCTATGACCTGCGTAAGTCGTATAACCGACGTATGTATAAGTCGCTATTAATAACCGGCTCGGTATTGACGTTACTTTTGCTGGGTTATTTTCTGTCCAATTTGCAGGCCGGTTCGAGTAAGGTGGCCATGAATATTAAAGATATAGACCTGGCGAGCGTCGAAACGGAGAAGAAGATCGAGCCTCCGGTGATTATTCCCCCAAAGATCGATCCGCCAAAAGTGGAGATGAAACAATTTACGCCTCCCAAGATCGTCAAGGATGACCAGGTAAAGGCAGATGAGAAACCCCCGGAACAGGATAAGTTGGATGACACCAAGATCGGAACCATAAACCAGGAAGGGGTAAAGGATGAAGGCATTACGGCTCCTCCGGTGACAGATGGAAACAGAGGCGTGGTGGAGGCCCCCAAAGAAGAAGACTATGATAAGACCTTTATCAAGGTGGAAGTTGAATCGAGTTATCCTGGCGGTGTCGGAGCATGGTCGCGATTTCTTCATAAGGAACTACGATACCCCGAGGAAGCGCAGAACAATGAGATTCAAGGACCGGTGGTCGTCCAGTTTATCGTGGACAAAGAAGGGAATGTGAGTGAGGTCAAGGCGATTTCCGGGCCGGAAAAGGGAGGATTGCGGGAGGAAGCGGTCCGGGTAATCAAAAAGAGCGGAAAATGGACTGCAGCCATTCAAAATGGCCATACGGTAAAATCCTATAAGAATCAGCCGATAGGATTTTCCATGGTTACGGAATAGGGGCAGGAGGATTTTTTCAGGCCAGGGCATGGCCCCGCAAGCCTTTCTATATCTTTGCGGCATGTTAGGAAAATTGACAGGCTGGGACGATACGATTGTGGCCCTGGCGACGCCGCCGGGAATCGGGGCCATCGGGGTCATTCGCTTGAGCGGACCCGCCAGTTTTGGTATTGTTAATCAACTATTTCCCTCCAAAGACCTGGAGCAGCAGCCTACCCATACCATTCATGTTGGACTGCTAAAGGAAGGGGGGGAGGAGTTGGATGAGGTAGTCATCTCCCTGTTTAAAGGCCCCCGTTCGTATACAGGAGAAGATGTAGTGGAGGTTTCCTGCCATGGTTCTCCATATGTCCAGGAAAGGGTGATCCAGGCTTTTCTGGGGCAGGGTGCACGGTTGGCCAAGGCGGGAGAATTCACTCAGCGGGCCTTCCTGAACGGCAAATTGGATCTTACCCAGGCAGAGGCCGTAGCCGATCTCATCGCCAGCAATACGGCAGCATCGGCCCGTACGGCCCTCCATACCATCAAGGGAGGTTTCTCAAAGGCTTTGAAGGAACTTCGGGTCCAATTACTGAGCTTTTCAGCATTGATCGAACTGGAACTGGATTTTTCGCAGGAAGATGTGGAATTTGCCGACCGGACCCAGTTTTACCAGCTTATCGGGGATGCCCAGGAGCTTACAGGAACCCTCTTACAGTCTTTCCGCCTCGGCAATGTGATTCGTAACGGAGTCCAGGTTGCCATTGTTGGTAAACCCAATGCGGGGAAGTCCACTCTTCTGAATACCTTACTAAACGAAAACCGGGCGATCGTCAGCGAAATCGCCGGTACTACCCGCGATACGATCGAAGAAGTTTTGAATATCGATGGCATTCTTTTCCGTCTTATCGATACGGCGGGAATTCGCCGCCATACCACCGATCTGATCGAAAGCATCGGCGTTGAACGGAGCCTGGAAAAGATCGAACAGGCGGATATTGTAATTTACCTCTTCGATGTGGCTGATCCGGTTGAGGATGTAGTTGTAGGGAAGCGGGAGCTGGAAAGGGCAGGGGCTTCGGCGGAAGGACATGAAGAAAATGAACGCGTTGCCGTCGCCGGAGATGCAGGACGACATTCGACTAAATTTTTATGGGTAGCCAATAAGTTGGATACTGTGGCGGCAACGTCGGGTACTTCTTCGGATCTTCACGGCCTTGAGGATACTGCCCGTCGGAAGTTCAACCATATTCCGGATATTATATTTATTTCCGCTAAACAGCACCGGCATATAGATATTCTCAAACAACGCCTGGTCGACCAGGTACTCCAGGGAAATACTTCTTCTGAAGGAACGCTGATTACCAACGCAAGACACTATCATGCTCTCCAACAGGTCGCTTTATCGCTGGCGACTATCCATCAGGGATTGGATGACCGGTTGCCGGGGGATTTGCTGTCGCTGGATATACGAACCTGTTTGCATTATCTCGGGGAGATAACGGGGGAGATTACTTCGGAAGATCAACTGGATTATATTTTCTCGAAGTTTTGTATTGGAAAGTGATAGAATATACTGCCGACAAAATTTGCAATCTCAACCGATTTTATTACAGGCCAACTAGATATTTCCATATATTAAATCATGATTTATCAGTTTTATATTGAATTAGAGGAAAGTAACCCGTTAGTGTGGCGTAGGATAGTGGTTCCTGCGAATTACAATTTGTATCAGTTGCACATGGCATTGCAAGGAGCTTTTGGGTGGGAGAATAGTCATTTGTTTCAGTTTTGCGAAAAGGATTTGTCTGATCCGATTGGTTATGGCATTCCAGACGATTTTGACTCTGATACGGAAATCTTCGATGCGAAGAAAACTAAAATGATTAAAGTCTTTAAGACGCTTGGACAGCAATACTATTATATTTATGACTTCGGTGATTATTGGAGACATCTGATTAGGTGTGAGAAAATAGAGGCAAAGGATATAGGTAGTCCGTATTGCCTGGGTGGAGAAGGGACTTGCCCCCCTGAAGATGTAGGAGGAATGCATGGCTATCATGAAATGCTTCAGGTATTTGACAAGCCCGGTAGCAAAGAAAAGAATGAGTATAGAAAGTGGCTTTGTCTGGTTGAGGGCGAGAAATGGGATGCCCATTTTTGCAGCATACGGGAAGTAAATAAAAGACTTTGTTTATTAGGCTGAGTTTGCCGGCTTTACAAGAAAGGCTAAATATAAAATTGGACGTTTTTACTTCCTTCCAGGAGGCCAGCCGGACCAGAGGTCCGTTGAAATCATGAAACGTATTGTCCTACTGCAATTCCGCTTTTTTTTGATATTTTTAGACCGAGCGGAACAAAAAGTACAACCCCTTCACTCATTTAATACATTGTCAATGAATAAAGCGTTTTCCCGCAAGTGGTCACTGGCCGTTTTGATAGGTATCAGTATTGCGGTCATTCTTTTTGGCGTTTGGTTTCTCACAAGAACATACGTAATCGCAGCCTATAACATACCCACCAGGTCAATGGAGAAAAGCATCCACCTCGGGGGTAAAGTATTGGTGAACAAGTTAAACTATCTCCCGATCTTGAGGGGAGATATCCTCGTGTTCCATTTCCCCGAGGGAGACACTGTCATAGACTTGCCGGATTACCAATCCATGCGGCCCTACTATGACGTGATCCGCGAAATGGGGCACGGAAACCCGGATGCCGGCAGACAGATCGTGCTGGCTGACCCGAATGCCTATCCCTTGACCATCCGCCCGGTGTATAAGCGGGAGAACTACCTAAAACGCTGTATTGCTATTCCTGGCGACACACTCGAGATGCGGGATGAGCTAGTATATATCGACGGGCGACCGCATGCCTGGCCGCAGGAGGCAGAAACGTATTTTCAGTCGTCACGGGTGGCCAGCCCCTCGACCAAGCGGATATGAAGGTGAAGTACGGACTGGATATGGCGAACGCGGATGAAATTCGCTCGCTCGACAGCGCGGGTTCATACGATATGCTGCTCACCTGGAAAGTCCGTGAAAAAATGTTACAAGATGGTTTCACCCGGCGGATCACCCCGGATATAGATTTGTCGACCGTAGGCGTATTTCCAAATGATGAAGTACATCATTGGACGAGGGACAATTATGGCCCGCTCTGGATCCCGAAAAAGGGCGCGTCGGTCGAGTTGACGCCGCTGAACTATCCGATCTATGAACGCATCATCCGCACCTATGAAAGCAATCAACTGGAAATGCGCGGTGGCCGGATCTATATCAATGGTCACGAAGAAAGCAGCTATACCTTCAAAATGAATTACTACTGGGTGATGGGCGACAATCTTCATGGGTCCCAGGATTCCCGCTACTGGGGCTTTGTGCCGGAGGACCATTTTATCGGAAAAGCTTTTGTGGCCAGGTGACGGAATTCCCATCGCACGCGGCGCAAATTAGCGGCTATTCTTTTCCCTGCTATATATCATCCTCCCATCGGCTGTTTTCAGATCCACGAACTGCACTTCGGATATCCCGTTGGATATAAAACCAATTCCTGTGATCAGACCGGCGGATTGGGAATAAGTGTTTGAGTAGGTCTGCTTACCGTTGATAGCGATCCTCACTTTTTTATCCCGCACCGTGAATTCCATCTCCTGCCATTCCCGAAGATCGGTGCCCAGTCCTGAAAGATCATTGGTCCGGCCGTTGAGCTCGTTCTCTCCAAATTGTGCAGTTAACAAGCCGGTGCAACCTTTTAAGGTGCTCCTGAAGTACATGAAATACTTCTGGCAATAGACCTCGCACATCAGCTGGGGACAGGATTCATTGTTCACCGGCTTTATTCTGACCCTGCATGTTAGGGTGAAGTTATCGCTGCTATTGGCGATGTCGGAAGGAAACCAAGTGTTGCAATAGATATTGTCTTTTTGCAGATCGATGTTACTCGCCAGCAGTTCGCCGGTAGATAGCTTTAATATGCCTGTATCCAGGTGTGTGATATATTTTGGCCGACTGCCCGGTTTGTGCTCTATCGCATAAAACAGCCAGCGGTCTGTAGGGATGCTGACCGGCAGTGTCCTGATGATCTTGTCACCGGCTATAAGTTTGGCAGTATGATAGCCCGGCTCGTAATAGATATCTGTCAGGGTATAATTATGTTTATAGACTTGTACCCTGCGGTTGCGATCCCAGGATTGCTGGATAAAAAAGCTGTCTGCCGATACCGAGTCCACATTGTATTTGAATATGACCGTATTTGGGATGTCGTTGCCTGTCGCTTTTGTGGCGGAAAAATGAGCTTTCCCGATGTTGGCCGGGCCGGGCTTATGAGACATCACGATGGCGAGGGTTGCCAGGAAGATCAGGAGGAGGGCCGCTCCGGCAAAGAGCATGCGGGGCCTTGAAGGAGGCTTTGGCCCTGGTCGGGGGCTGGTAGGGCTTTGTTGGAGGTCGCCGGAGTTTTGTTGGCTGCCGGGGCTTTGTTCCGGCAAGTGAAGGTTTTGTTTGTCTTCTGGGCGGGCACGCTCCAGGAGAGCTTTTGCCTGCGTGAAATCCCGCCAATCCTTATATCCTGCGGACAGGGCAATGGCGTTCAGGGTAGCTATTTGAGGAATGCGGGCAAACTGTCCATTGAGGAGGCGCTTGATGGTTGATAGACTGATCACGACGCCCGTGTTCGATTCGATAGTATCGCACAACTCAATCATATCTCTTTGTACGAGGTCCGCGGGGCCGGGGAGACCGAACCGGGTACATAACTCGGAAAGGCATATTTTGACCAGTTTATGTTCATTATGTGAATTTGACTGCATTTTGAACCAGTTTTAGACGGTTTTTGATGGTTAGTTCCAATGGAGGGCGGATAGTTTTGATAGCAAATATAAAATACTATGAACAGATTTTTTAAGGCCGCGCTCTTGACGGGGCTTTTTGTTGGAACGACAGATTTGCTTTATGCCTTTATCCTGCAATGGATGTCTTCTGGAAAACTTGCCGAAGGGATGTTGAAGGGCATCGCATCGGTGGCTGTAGGTCGGAATAACGCCTTTCCAGGTAACGAATGGATAGCTTTCTTAGGCTTATTCTTTCATTATTTTATCGCCTTTGCGTTCACCCTGTTTTTCTTTTGGGTCTTTCCCAGGGTTAGGTTCCTCCATTTTAATAAGTACCTTATCGGCATACTATATGGGATCTTCGTCAATCTGGTGTTTGAGCAGGTGATACTACCTTTAATAATACCGAGATTTCCGTTCAGCCTTCCGAGGGCTTATATCAATTGGGTATGTTTTGGGATCTTGTTTGGGGTACCGATTGCCTGGAATGCTTATAGGTATTATAAAGTACCTAAATATGAGATGTAATGGCCTGATTGTTAAATATTGCCCTGAGTTTCCGGGAAACGTTAATTTTTGTCACTAATTTGTTACGAAATCTTCTCAAATGCCCTGAAACCGGGCGTTTTCATTTTCTGTATTGGAAAGTAGGGGTGGTTTTTCAAATGGCTCAAAGTTGTACTTGCAGAAAAATGAAGAGGGGCAGGTGATCGGCAGGGCTGTTTGAGTCGAGCAAATAAGCTAAATTTCATAAACATAGGCCTAACGATCTCTTTTTTGAAATTTTAAACCAAAATGGTCAAGGCTTATTGTCAATTTCAAAATCAAGAATTAAACAGTTAAATTTGTAACAAACGATAGAATTTATGAGATCCGCCGCCACCATTGATAAGCAAATAAATAACTATCTGGGGCAATTGAACCCAAAAGAGAAGCAAGCTGTTCTAAGTGTTGTAAAAACCTTTGTGGAGAATCGGAATGAGGACGAGCCCTGGGAAGACAAGGCATTTATTGCCGAGCTGGACCGAAGGACCGCAGAATATGAAAGTGGTAAGGCTAAAGTCTTAACGCTTGATCAATTAGAAGCAAAAGCCAGGAAGTTATATAAAGCTAAAGTGAAAGGCAAACGATGACCTATAAATGTGAGTTCCATTCTGAGGTTGAAGGTGACTATAATGAAGCCTATGCGTGGTATGAGGATCAAAAAAAAGGACTAGGAGAGCGGTTCCTTTTATTTGTCCGTAATAAAGTGGATCAAATAGCAGAGAATCCGGAACATAATGGAGAAAGGACAGGTAGGGGCTACCGGGAAGTTAAAGTGGATATATTCCCATATTTAATTATATACCGGATCTACAAGCAATCAAAGAAAATCTTAGTAGTCTCGATTCACCATATGAAAAAGCACCCGCGAAAGAAATACCGTAAATAATTAACAGAAAGAATTGTTTTACGGCTATTATTTATAGATAAATCTCCAGTTTTTTATTCTCGGTTGGGTATGTTTATTACTTTCTATATTGGAAAGTTGGGGTGGTTGCCGATGCTGTCCGACGGTGGTATATGTTTGATTTTCAACGGTACTCAATATCGGATGTTTTCCTTTAGTTACCCTTCTTTTCTGCAAAAATGTTACTCAGATGTTACTGGGGCCAGGGAAAATGGGTTTCGGTAACAAATGAGGGGTAGGGTTGTCATGACAGGACGTGACAGGGTAATTGCGTGAAAAAATCGTTATTATCTTTAAAATAAGAGTAATTTTTGCTACTCTTGGCTGAATTATTATATCTGTCGGCTACATTTGTTAACTCTAAACACGAATACATGAAATACCTGGTTGCTTTGCTCTTTTTCCTTTTTTGTTCTTCGAAACTTTTCTGTCAACATGGAACCCTCACTTTTTCCAATGATTTCAAGGTCGCAGAGGGTCTTTATAAAAATGAAACAGTAACCAACTCCGTTTACTACAATAACAATTTCTATACCGTGACGAATTCTGCCATTAGCGCGGGGAAATGGCTTTTCACGAAATTATATGATGTGAAATTTTCGATTACCGTGTCGCAATTCGACAAGGATATGAATAAGATCAAGGAGGTCGTCCTGGAAAATGGAGAAAAAAATTTCGGTCCGTTGATCCCCAAGCTGATCTCTTTCAACGATAAATTGTACCTGGCCTATTTTAAAGCCGCCAACAAAACCTCTTTTAGCGTTTACCTGGCTGCGCTTGATGAGAATACCCTTTCTTTTGGGGAGCCCAAACTGATTTGTTCCATCCCACAGGATAATGTGGGGGTGATGCAAATTGAATCCGTGATCTCAGCGGGGCTGGTGTATTTTGTCGTATCTCCCGATAATACGAGGCTTTTGGCTGTGTGCAAGGCCGCGCCCAACAAGGTGCAAACCGCCCTCTTTGATAATAAGCTGCAAACTATTAAGCAGAATCTGGTTCCGGTGAATCTCGAATCATTTGAAATCCCTTCGGCTGTATTAACGGATGACAACAAGGCCTGTCTTATCCTTGACGCTAAGGATGGTACCCGCATACTTTGTATAGGTCCGGATGGAAAAAAGACTGAGATCCGCTATAATGCCGTGGGCAATTTCGCCCCATATATCACCCGTGCCAAACTGGCCAATGATGGTAGTACCATTTTTATCTATTCCACGACGACTGAATCGGGGACGTCGGATTCGTGGTGCAATGGATTTATGGTTGCGCGATTAGATCCAGCCACTTTTAAGATGTCCAAGCCCCTTACCTATGCGCTCACACCGGAGTTCATTAAGACGGTGAGTGAAAAAGCCGGGGGGATAAAGCATAAGGGCGACTATTTTATGTCTAATTTTTCTCCGAAAATGTTGCAGTTGGATAATGGAGATATTGCCATAATTGGTAGTCCTGAAAGGATCGATAGGGATTTTTCCCAGTCTGTTCCCAATATGCAAAACAAAACCCATATGGTAGCCACTACAACCTTGACCGTAGGACCGGTGATTGTCCTTTTTCCCGACAATAACGGGAAGACATATGATCAGGTGATAATTCCCAGGGAAATTATTCTAACGAAAGGTCAGTCAAGCGGATCAGGAACTATCCAGGTCGTATCCGCCCCAAGAATGTCGACTGTTACAGCCGGGTTTTTAGCAACAAAGTTGGGACAGGATATTGTTATCATCTATAATGACAATGTTAAGAACCTTTCCAAAGGGGCCGATGAAAAGATGACGGTATCCAAATCGGCCGGAGATCTGGAATTGGCCGAGGCACTGGTGAATAAAGATAAGAAACTTGAATACCGAAAGCTGATCAGCGAGACCAAGAAAGGCAGGGCCACCTTTTATTTAGGGAATTCGATTCCCACAGCTAATTCATCCACTATTGTATTTCCCATTGGAAAGGAAGGGCAGGGGTTTAATGGGTTGAAGACGTATTTTACGAATTGGTGCTTTTTGGACATAAAGTAGGGGTAAGGGATGGTATGATCTGTGTTCCAATTTTATGCTTGATAATAAATTCGGAATTCAGGATGCCGTAGTCATTGTCCTCGGTTAAAGGCAATTTAAACCCGGACGGCTTTGAATAAGACTCCACAGATTTAATTCCATACCATTCGCGTATCTACAGGCAGGGCTAGCATTCAGCAAACAGTTGTATCAACGATTGCAGGCGACAGGGGACGGGCCTTTCCGCATCGTGCTTACTTTTAATGCGGCAGACTATATCGGTAAGGAGGTTGATCTATACTGGGGAGAATGCCTGGTGCAATTTCATACGATACGAGCCATAGGGGATGAAGCATTCCGAGTTGGCAACCTGGATGAAATTACGGATGACGCTGTATGCATACTGGAATAATCTTTCAGTAGTTACTAGACCCAGTTCGTGCAAAAAATGCACATACCTCATGTTTAGCCAATTTACCTTATTAAATAATTTTATTATAGTAAATCAAATATCGAAGTTTGGCAAAAAAACGAGTTGTTGCATTTTATGCAACAACTCGTTTTTTCTCCTTCAATTTAGCCCTTACGGGGTGCAAAACAATAGTTTTATATAATTATTTATTGTCGATCTTAGAAAATTATTACTTTTGAATTCTACATCCTTTCTTATAAATCTGCTGTTCACCTCCTTTGGCGCTTAACGCTAATTGTATGACGGGTAAAACCCGGATTGAAACAATTTATTTTAACTGATTAAATTAAGAATTATGGAAAAGAAAGGGGATGTGATTTTTTATGAAGGCGGAGCTAATAATACTCAAGTAGAGGTTAAGCTTGAAAATGAAACAGTCTGGCTAACTCAGGATCAAATGTCCGAGCTATTTCAGAAGGCAAGATCAACGATCAACGAACATATTAAGAATATTTATTCTGAAAAAGAGCTTGATATTGAATTGACTATGAATAAATTCGGAAATCCCGAATTTGCTAAAAAGCCTATTAATTATTATTCCTTAGATGTCATCATTTCAGTCGGATATCGGGTGAAATCTCCTCAAGGAACACAATTCAGGATCTGGGCTAATAAAATCCTAAAGGATTATCTTACAAAGGGTTATGCAATCGATCAAAAGCGATTTAAAGAGCAATCCCGCCAGTTGGATGAGCTAAAACAGACGGTAAAACTCCTGGGTAACGTGATCGAAAGCAAGGCTTTGAATTCTGATGAAGCTACCGGATTATTAAAAGTAGTTACTGATTATGCCTATGCTTTGGATGTTTTGGATCAGTATGACCACCAGATATTGGAAATTGACGCCACTACGCGGAAGGAACTATTCCAGATTACCTATCCGGCGGCAATGGATGCGATTAAGGGGCTAAAGGATAAATTCGGGGGTAGCAGCCTTTTTGGGAATGAAAAAGATGAGTCTTTTCAAGGGTCCCTTGCGGCTATTTACCAAACCTTCGGAGGAACGGATCTTTATCCCAGCGTAGAAGAGAAGGCGGCTAATCTCCTTTATTTTGTGATAAAAAATCATTCCTTCTCGGATGGTAATAAACGAATAGCCGCTTTCTTGTTTGTTTGGTTCCTGGAGAAGAACGCAATCTTATACAAACCAGATGGCTCTAAAAAAATTGCGGATAATGCCCTGGTTGCGCTTACCCTAATGATCGCGGAAAGTAAGCCGGAGGAAAAGGATATGATGATCAAGGTAGTCGTTAACCTGATTAACCTGAAGAATTGATAAGTAATGAATTGGATTTAGTCAGGGTATGATTTGGGAATATGTTTGGATTCCCTGGTTATACCCCGACTATTTTAAATTACCGCTTCGTTAGCTATTACGTCTGAGGCGTAAGCTAAAGCAGCGGAGACAGGAGATATATATTTACTATCAATACCGTTTCACAATCCTGAACAAAAACCGCACAGGTTCGCCGATCGCACCGCTGGCTGCCCTTCTTTTTTTCAGTGCATCTGATTTATAATAAGCGAAGGCTTTGGTCGTATCAGTTAAAGCCGTTACCAGCGCTACTTTTTTATTGTCGTCTGCATCATGGCTGATTATCCTGTCAAGGATGCCATTATCCATTCTTTCCTGCTTACCCTCCTGAAATGCTTTTTGCCAGGCATCCCAGTCTTTAACCATAAACACCGTTCTCGACCGAAGTTTTGTAGCCAAAGTAACAGTATCCTGCCAGGTTGCTGTAGTAAGGGAGACCATGGGGGCGCTAATTACGCCACCTTTTTGCATTGCCTTTTTAAGGCTGGGGTCCTTACTAAATGCTTTTGCCTTCACCAGGTCGTCTATTTTTGTAGCGATCATCACCATATTGGTATCCTCTAAACCACGGCCTATTACGTAGCTGTGTATGCCACTGGCCAGTCTTGCGGAATCATGTCCTTCATAGGCGACAAGCCATTTCTCAAAATTGGCCACTTTGTGTGTTATTACCATCAGGTTTTGGGGTGTGGTGACGATTGTAGTTTTTTCCGGCACTACTGCGGTTGCTTTGGCGGCAGAGTCTGCGGCAGCGGTAGAGTCGGTGGCAGTCGTCTTTTCATTGCCACTTCCCCCGCATGAGATTAAAAAAAATACCATGGCTGCACAAAATAGCGAGCCGCTAAATCTGGAATGCTTCATTGGTTTTGAGTTTTAAAGATTAATAAATAGAAGGGCCGGGAAAAGGGTAAGGGAGAGGGTAGGGGAAGGGCAAAGATTGGTACCAGGGATAAGAGATAATAAATGTAGTTATTTTAAATATGACGCCGAATTTTTATTTAGTCTGTGGAACCACTAATTCATGGAACTTTTGCCATTCAGGCTTATGGGAGGTATCGAAAAGAAAAGAACTAGGGAAGTAGTTGGGGCTTTTGGGACTTACGGTTGTTATGGCTCACAGGGAAAATTTACAATAATCCCCGTGAGCCGCCGGATCCCCCTTGGTAGACCTTCATAAGCTATTTGCAGTCGTAGCCATAATAATTCGACTGGTAACTTGTTTTGCTACCCCGATACGTTCTTTGCACTGTTACCGAAGCAGGCATGTTCTTGTCACTATATTGATAAAGTATGGTATCTACACTCTTGGACGTTGGATCATCTGCATAATCAGTGGTGATTTTGCCAGGGTTATTTTTACTCAGGGCAGCTATGATACGGTATTCATTAAAGTAGCTCCAATTGCGCATTTGTTGCGTAAATATCCAGATCTTCGGGTCTGCAGCATAAGGTGAAGGCTTGTCATCGTAGCCTTCAATGGTAATAGTTGGTCGTTGTCATCGTATCTGATGTTGATCGTACCAGCCTTGATTGATGCCGAAGTCATCCGTTTTTTTTCCGTCGTAGCCAAATATATATTCCTCCCATTTGGGATTGCCGACGCCATCGCTGGTAAAATCCATGTAACCACTACTTGGGATGCCAGCTTTCAGATCGCCCGCGTAGGAATATGCAAATATCAACTTACCGAAGCCTATTCCTATCTGGTTTCCATTAACGGCAAGCAGGCCGTCTGCTGTATAACCCCAATCGGAGGATTGGTTCCTTTTAACAGGTGCCCATCTGCATCATATTGATATACCCATGAGGTGCCATAACCAGGCCCGCCGTTTACGGTTTCAGAAACCAGGAAACATTTATTCGAAGGCGTTGCAGGAGGCGGCATATTATTGGGCTTGCCGCAACTGTTCATAGATAATGTGGTTCCGATTATGGAGATTGAAGTCAATAGTTTCCGGATCATAGCCTGAGTTTTGCGCGAATATAGTTGGTAGAGCCAGGCTTTTGGATGTTATTGAGCAGTTACCATCTTTTCTTTGTATACCCTGTATAATTCGATATTATTTTATTGAAGGTCCAATCAAATCCCAGAGATTACCATATAGGTCCGAGAAAACGGCTACCATCCCTTAAAGCTCCTTTACAGGTTCCCGCATGATTTTGACCCCCTGGTCCAGGAGATTTTGAAAATCCCGCTCAAAGTCATCCGTATTGCAAAAATAAAAATACTCTTCCCCCGGTTTGATTACCCACTCTGCTGTACTGTTCTTCATTGGCTGCTTTGGCTAATAGCAGACAACATTCGCCAGCGCCTTTAGGCTCTACCAAAACCCACCGCTTTGTCTCATTTAATAAGGTGTCTTCGATTAAGGTAAAGTTTAGCTTTTTGGTATAGAAATCAATTGCTTTATCATAATCAAGAACGAGCAGTGTAATATGTGCGATCCTTTGATTCATTATTAATTAGCCGGGGCTATCCTTAAAAAAGAGCAGACCAATGTTCAAAGGTTTGAACAACGATGAATGTTTTGGTATGATCTGTAGGTATAACTCAGTTTTTGACAAGGTAGGAAGAATGCCTCAAAATGAGGAGATTTGCTTTCAATGCAACGCCACCAATATGGCCTTCTCCCCATCCTTCCCAACAAATGACAGGGCATCGTTTATCGCAGCGAACCCGAACTTCTTTCCCACGATGGTTTTAAAATGGGGCATGTGTATGATCTTAGCAATTTCCTGCAATGCATTTGCCAGGTTTTCGGGGTCCTGGACAGTTGGCGTTCTGATGTTCCCGAAGGGGCGTATGGATATACTCTTTGCCGCTAGTGTAAGGGTATGGACGGTCAGAGGAATAGCATCCCCAAGGTAGCCGTAAGAATAAATGGTAGAATTGGGCGGCAACACTGGTATTATCTTATTTAATATTTCTCCGCCTACACCGTCGAATACGCCGGTTGCCTGCAGCGATTCGGATAGTGCGTTTAATCGTTCGGTAAAATCGGCGTCATCCTGGGCGACAACATGTTTGGCGCCCAATTCTCCTAGTTTCTTTTTTCCTTCCTGGTTTCTTACGATGGAGATCAGTGGGAATTGGTAAGCAAGCGACATCCCTACCATCGCAATGCCGGTAGCCGAGCTTCCTGCAGTGCTGATTATGCCCTTGTGTCCATCGGCTTCGGAAAGTTTCAGGAAGGCGTATGGCGTAATGCTATTGACCATGGAGCCGGAATATTCTTCGGGGTTTACATTATCCGGGAGGATCACACAATCCAGGAAGGGCACATGAGCGTATTCACACCACGTGCCGATCATATGTTCGCTGAATTTCAAGGAACGGTACATCATTACATTTTTTCCGATAAAGTGTGTAGGAACTCCATCGCCGGTTGCTATGACCTTGCCTGCACCGGATACACCATATACATTGTACAAACTTGTTACAGAACCCGGGGGAAGCGGGCGGCTTATGAAAGCCTTGTCACCGGGGTTTATAGCCGAAGCAGTCATTTTGACGATCAAATGTTCCGGCGCCGCTGTTTCAGGACGTTGCACTTTCTCCAGTCTGACCCCTTCGTTTGGGGTAATGCAAATTGCATTCATTAATTCAGCCATTTTGTTGATTTTCTTTCAAAACTAAATCCAATACTATAAATTTACAAGTAGTATAAAGAAACTGTATTAGTTAAAAAAACTATAGTAATTTGAAAATGAATGATATAAAAAATAAAAAAAGAAAAGAAATTCTTTGTCCGGTGGAATATGCGGTGAGTTTATTGAGCGGGAAATACAAATGGCGTATACTTTATGCGCTGATCAAAGAAAGCCCTAAGCGGTTTAAAGTCCTGGAAAGAGAAGTAACCGGTATTTCGCCCACCATGCTGACAACGCAGTTACGTGAACTGGAAGCCGATGGACTTGTTAGCAGAGAGGTCTTCGCAACTGTGCCACCAACCGTAGAATATAAGTTGACCGATTTTGGATGGACTATTCTTCCTATGATGGAAGAGATAAAGAAATGGGGGCTTCAGCACAGGAACCGCACGAGCCAAAAGGAGGCTGATCCTCTCCTGACTAAGGGGCTTTGATCTTCGATAGGAAATTGCTCTGCTACAATCGATTTCGAGGAAATAGGGTAATTCTAAAGATACCGCAGCCACTTGTTATCCCGGTGGTTCGTCTTATAAAGTCCATAACTCCGGCACAAAGGGTACATCATCATTACTACACCTAACCATACCAGGTAAACTGCTGGTAATCCTATACCTGCAGGTTCCTCAGGTTTACCCATACCAAAGAGCAGGTCCTTTGGATGAAATCCCTGCAAAAAAAGCATGAGGAACATGATGGAGTGAATAATATATAAATGTAACAGGAAATAGAAAAGTGGAGTCTTTCCATAAACCGATACGACTTGTGTGAAATTATTATTTTTCCCCTCACAAAGAAATAAAACCAGAAATAGAATACCCAGCGTTACCAGGGTAAATAGAAGGGAAGGAGGATACTTGCTGATATTCATAAAAGACAGAAACGTAAAAACCGAATCTTTCTGGACAAACCAAGGGGAAGGGTCCCCATAAATATTGGCTAAGCGAAGTAAAATGAAAAGCGCGATTGAGGTAATCCCTATACGAAGGAATATTTTTTTCCGGACCTCAACCGGGTATTCAAAAATCTGGCCGCAGGCAAAACCAACCAGCATTATTCCCAGCCAGGGCAAGACGGGATAGCGGATAATGAAGAGCAGGTGAGGACTTAGCTTAAAAACGCCAGATCCCATTAATAAGGACCCAATAAATTTTATTACGGGATTGGATGGTAACATGGTCATCGAAAAAAGGTCATGACCGAAAATAATGATTAACCCGGCTATCCCCAATATCCTGGGAGAGAATTTATTAAGGAGCGAGAGGATGATAAAGCCAACCCCAATGGTGCCTATTACTTCGAAAATCAATGTACGGAATTGGATATCCATCCAAATGGCAAAGTTGACAAGGGTGAGCTCCAGGATGATCAGCCATACCCCCCTTTTACATAAGAAGTTCCTGTTTTCCCGGGTATCGGATCGGCTTTTTAAAGAGAGCCAAGCGGACAATCCGGACAGAAATACAAAAATTGGTGCACATAGATGCGTAACCCAGCGTGTAAAAAAAAGGATTGGCGTCGTCGTCGACAGATCTGTCGGGTTATGTGTGGTGGCATCGATATACAAGTAGTCCCTTGTATGGTCAAGTGTCATAATGATCATCACCATTCCCCGGGTAAAGTCAATAGAATAGATTCGTTTCATCCGACATTTTTATCTGATTATAATACTTATTGAAAATAATACTTACCGGCGACCTTTCCAATTGATATTAAGGCTAATGGTGGAATAAACTCTGCGGCAGTTAGTATGGAGGCGATCTTACAATAATTATCGACGGGCTGTAGGACGAGTCGGCGACCCAAGTTGCTCCTCGAGTAAGCTAAGGAAGCGTTCTTCTTCTTCCTTTGTTTCAAAGACCCGTTTCGGTAGGACTATGGCTTTATATCGCGTTAAGAAGAACAGGAAGCAAGTTTTCGTTTCACGGCAATCCAAGGACCGCCAGGGATGGGCGCTATCTCCGGTATTATTGGAGATCGTCAACCCCCAGAAGTTAAATTGATAAACCAGATGAGTGAAATTCGCGGGGTGGATATAATAATTGAAGGCGGCGGCTAAATAGATCGCAAGCAGGAAGATGAAGAAGAATATAGCTAGTGGTATTAGATAATTTAACAGGGAAGCCCAGTCGAAGGTCCTATCGGAAGTGAGGACTAATTCGAGCACGATAGCTGCCCCGATTCCGATTAGTGGGATCAGCAGCGTAGATTTGCGTATGACCCGGCGGGTGACTACATAATAATTAGCGCTGAAAAGTTCGTTGAGACGAAGACGGAAGGAGATAATGATTGGGGCCATATAAGTCTGTTTGGATATATGAGGCCCAAGTTACTAAATGTTCTATCTTCTTGCAAGAAGGATGCGCGGTTAATTCCGATATATACTGGGAAGGCAATAAACGGGAGCGGGACAACCGTCGCCTCCCCTGCCAGCTTGGGAATTATTAAAGTGACTGCTACAACACATTTTTATCTAAGGTATTTCAGGAATGGGGCCGTTGGTTCGGTAGCAACGGGTGTTCTTAAAAGTACATCGGGGGCCACCTTTAAATTAACAGGTTTGACAATTTATCCGGGTAATGCGGGTAATTCACAAACGATGACGCTGACAGCCTTTAAAGCAGGAACCATGGTTACGGGTTCTACAATAACAATCAATTACGTGGCGCCTGCTCATGAAACAGCATTAACCTCTACCAACTTTGGCAGTAATTATGATAATATCGATGAGATTCGTGCGACTACTACTTTACCACAGGGCTTTGATCTGACCAATATAACAACGACGGCTCCTTCTCTTCCCCTGCCAGTGCACCTTATCAGCTTTACCGGGCAGAATACCGCTTCTGGCCAGGTGCTGCATTGGAAAGTAGAGAATGAAGTGAGCTTCAGCCATTATACGATAGAAGAAGGCGTCGACGGTGCCAGCTATACCGATATGGGCAAGGTGCCTGCCACAGGTAAAAGCGATTATACCTTTACAAGTACCTACATGGGGCTCCACAACTATTACCGATTAAAGTTGGTGGATATTGACGGCTTCTTCTCGTTCAGCAAAGTATTAATGCTTGAAGGAATACTTGCCCGCCAGGAAATGCTGGTTTATCCAAATCCTGCCGTCAGCCAGATCAACATAAACAGCCCCGCCCGTCTTCTCAGCATTTCAGTCAGTAGTACCTCGGGAATGGAGCTAATAAGACAAATACCGCCTGATGGTCATCAGGCTACCCTTTTCATCGGCGCGTTGCCGCCAGGAATTTATCTGATTGGAGTAAGAACAACAGAAGGCCTTACGGTGCGAAAGGTCAGCAAGTTATAAGCCATCCGCATTGAAAAGAATGCCGGCTACTCATTGGTCATTTAAACTGTCCTTCGGATTAGCCGTTGCAGCCTTAATTGATTGGTAGCTTACTGTCGTCACAGTTATAGCCAGAGTACCGATACCGGTGGCAAGGAAGATCCACCAGGATATAGCGGTACGATACTCATAATTTTGCAGCCAGTTGTACATAAAAAGGTATACAATGGGCGAGGCGATTAGCAGAGAAACTATTATCAGCACAACAAAATCTTTCAGCAACAGTCCCCATAGATTGAATACGGATGCCCCCAACACTTTTCGAACGCCGATCTCCTTTCTTCGCTGTTCTGCAGTGAAGGATGCCAGCCCGAACAATCCCAGGCAGGAGATAAAGATCGCCAGTACGGTGAACACCATGGCCAGTTTGCCGATCTGCACTTCATTATCGAATTTCCGGGCATATTCTTCATCTGCAAACTGATATTCAAATGCGCCTGGACTGAACCGTTTGATCACGGGCTCGAGCCTGGCGATCGCATTATGCAAGGAGCCCGTTGGCCGAAGTTTTATTAAGAGAATATTGTTCTCTTTATAGGTCATGTAAAAAATTGTTGGATTCGGGTGGGTATAGGGTGATTGTGTGATCATGTCTTTCACTACGCCCAGGATCTTATGATCTTTCCCACTGAAGCGAATCGATTCTCCGATGGGGTGTTGCATTCCGGTGAGTCTGGCTGTTTCTTCATTGATAATGATCATGGACGAGTCCGAGGAAAAATCCCTTGAAAAATCCCTTCCCTCTTTTAATTGCCACCCAACAGCCTTGCCATAATCGTGTGTTGCGCCTACGGTACCGATGAGGGATGCCACATTGGGATCTTTCCCTTTCCACGAAAAATCCTTATCAAGCCTGATATTTTCAGTAGTAGTGAATGAGGATTCAGCTATTTCTGTCACCATGCCCGTCTGTATCAGCTCATCCCGCAGCCTGTTGTATGGAGCGCTGTTGAGTTCAGGTGTATTCATATTTATGGTAAGGAGTCCATCTCGTTGATAGCCTGTGGGTCTATCCTTCGCGTACTGTATTTGACGGTAAACGATGATCGTCCCGATCATAAGCACGATGGTTACTGTAAACTGGATCACTAACAATATCTTCCGGGGCAATGCGGAACTGGGACCGGCTGCAAAGCCCCCTTTTAACACTTTGATCGGTTGGAAAGCTGACAGGTAAAAGGAGGGGTAGCTGCCAGCGAAGAGTCCGGTAAGGAGGGAAGCCAGCAGGATCAATGCCCAGAAAACGAGGCTTGTATAAGGGACTAACACCTGTTTATGCGATATTTCATTGAAAAATGGTAAGGACAGTTGGGCGATTCCTATGGCTATTACGAATGCTATAAAACTTGTAAGTATGGCTTCACTGAAAAATTGTGCCATTAACTGCCAACGTGTAGAACCGATGGCTTTACGTATGCCTACTTCTTTGGCTCTAATGGTACTGCTGGCGGTAGTCAGGTTCATGAAGTTAATGCAGGCAAGCACTAGTATAAACACTCCAATTATCGAAAACAGCCATACCAGTTTAAGCCGACCCCCATAAGCTTTACCTTCCCGAAACTCATTATACAGGTGCCACCTGCTCATCGGGTGCAAGAAGATCTCTTCGTTGCCATCTTTAATAAAAGGTTTGGCAATATCCCTGATCTTTGCATTGGCTTTAGCCAGGTCGACGCCCTCATTTAGTTCAACGAACAATTTCCAGAAACGTGCATCCCATAGTGTCGTATTCTCTTTTAGCCAGGGAAGTACGGTCAGTGCCTTATTCCAGGGGAGGAAGATTGTTGTATTGTGAAAGGTGGTATTTTCGGGGAGGTCTTCGAATACCCCGCCCACTTTGAGCACGACCGAATTGTCCAGGGTAATAGCCTTGTTCGTCGCATCTTCCTTCCCGAAAAGGGCTGTTGCCAGGGATTGGCTGATCAGTGCAGACGAAGCATCTTTCAATGCATTCCGCTGACCACTGATCATTTTGAAAGTCAGGATCTCTGGCAATTCGGGGTCTGCCCAGGTACCGGGAGCCGAAACCTGTTTGTCGCCGACAGCTAGTGAGTGGGTGTAAGTGGGGAAGGCAAGAGCGACATGTTTGAAATCATCGCGGTACCTGGTCCGTATGGCGTCAGCCAGCGGAATGGCTATTGCTTCGCTGGTGCTGGCGTTTCCGTTGAACGTTTGAACATCCATGGCCTGAGCAATACGTTTAAAGCGTTCATGGTAATGGTCGAAGGACAACTCATTCCAGATCCAAAGGCCTATCAGGAGGGCAACGGACATGCCTATGCCGAGGCCTGCAATATTTATAAAGGTATTAGTTTTGTGTTTTAACAGGTTCCGCCAGGCCGAACGTATAAAATTTCTAAACATAAACTGATTTTAAGGAAAGGTTGAACGGTTAATCTGCCATTATCTAATACTAAATTTATGTAAAATACCGCATGAATGAATGCCCTTAAATAGGTTCCAAAAGTTCCCAATTACTTTTCGTCCGGGCTTTTTGTTGCAAAATCCCAATCCTTCGTTGGGGATCCTCGATAAAGCGTTGCTGCCCTATTGAATTTTATGGTAAAAAGGCCGCATGGGCTATTTTTTGTAAAGTTCAATTTTTCGTCCTTCCGGATCCGCAACAATAGCCATAATGCCCCATTCCGTGATCTCTGGAGTCTGGTAAAAGGTGACAGAGCGCAACTTCAATTCCTGAATAACAGGCCTAATAATGTATAGAATTGGGCTAGTTGTTCTGGTATTGCGGATCGGATGACAAGTAGGGTGAGGTTCATTGCCTGAAGTTACAATATCTCTTTCGGCCTGATTTTAAGGAAGAGTAAATATTTTCGGGCTCCCTCGTTGGCATTAAAGATAATTACTACAGTTCTACTTTGATAATGACGCTAGAATTGCGCATTGATGTTATAATCCCGGGGCAGGAGATTGGATATATTCTGGGTTATACTCCAGTTTTGGAGACAAAGGACTTCGGTTTGGGGATAATAACTTCCATTTTCGTCTATAGCAATGGCCTGTTGATACATTAACCGGATAGAAGACTCCATATAGGCAATTCCTCTTTTCGGATTTCCATAAATCACGGTGCAATCTTCGTTAAAGAACATTACCCGGGTCTGATCTTTCTGAATGGTTAGTAATCCGTTCGGATCGTTGACGGTTTGGAGGTAATAATCGGGTTCCCGCAACACTTCCCAATAATGATGAAGGGTATCTATGGGAATAGAATCCGTTGGGGTAATATTGAGGTGATAGATCTCTTTTACTCTTTTCTTTTCGAGGTTGGGCACCGGAATCTTGTATTTTACAATAAACCCATCTTCCCTTAGTTTACTATTATAGAGGCTGCGCATGAAATGCATCATGGAGCCCAAATAGGCTAGTTGGCGATTAGTCTCCCATTTTTTCTTTTTGAAATCATCATCCGCACGCATATCCCTAAAAAGAGGATAGCCATAATAGGAAACGATTTGGGAGGCAAAATCACAGACGAAGCGTTCGAGCCGGTATTCCAATTCATAACCAAGGGCTTTGTTTTCTATGAGCAGGGGCTCAATGGCAGTCACGGAAAGCCTGTTACTTTTGAGTGAAAAATGAAATCGTAAAACGTTCTTGTTTTTTATCGTACAATAAGAGGCATTCCCGGTCGTACCGATAAAATATTGAAGGAAAGTCCTTCCATATTTACTCCACCCATCCTTCAGGTACGGTTCTACCGTTACCGCTGCTAACTCGTCAGCTGCCGTATACAGAGATATTTTTAAAGAAGGGGGAAGATTATGACTGTTAATCTCCGTTACATAGGTAGCATAGCCGATAGTAGAAACGATGAGTTGGTACCGCCCCTGAGGGAATCCCTGCAAAACGAAACTGCCGTCGTTTCGACTTACCGTTCCTCTGGAGGTGCCGTTGAGAAATACACTGACTCCTGCCAGAGGTTTGCCATTGGAAGAGTCCTTTATGACCCCCGTTAGTAAAGTGGTTTGCGCCCCGGCAATAATACAGGATAGAGAGAACCATAGCGTTATAAGGAGCGGCAATACTTTTTTCATTCGCATTAAATACCTGGTAAAGATGATCCGGCCAAAGATAACGGATTATTGGAAGGGTTCAAAAGCCATGATCATCCAGCAAATGTTATTGTAATGTTAGCCCCTTAAAATTAATCAATCGGTATCATTTGTGGATTCCAGGCCACCTCCCACAAATGCCCATCTGGATCCTGAAAATAACCAGCATAGCCGCCCCAAAATGTTTCCCTTGCCTTTTTGGATATTTTTGCGCCGGCCAATTTTGCTAATTCCATTACCGAGTCGACTTCCTCTTTGTTATTGACATTATAGCCGATAGAAAGCTCGGTCGGACATGGAGCGGTTTTGGAAATCCCAGCATCCCAAGCCAAATCTTTTCGTGGCCAGAGTGCGAGTTTCATACCTTGTTGCAAATCAAAAAATGCGACTGCCCCATGTTCAAATTCTCTGCCGATAATTCCCTTGGTTGGTAAGCCCAGCCCATCATGATAAAATTTATACGACCTTTCTAAATCATCAACACCTAAGGTCAGAACGGTTATACGTGGTTTCATCCTACTATTTGTTTTATGATTAGAATAATTGTATGATAATGTTGTAATCAAGGCTAATGAGCCAAAAAATAATTTTGTGTTCATTTTTTGATTACAAACCTACAAATGTCTTTTCATTCCTATTTTGGAAAAAAACGACAATTTACATTTCGGATGGAGTAGAACCCGTGTGTTTCCTGATTTCATTGGATAAATGGGCGTGATCGTAATACCCGCTATCACAGGCAATGTCCTGCAAGCTTTTTTTTGGATGGTTATTCCTGATTTTTTCAAGGACGAACTGATACCGAACGAAATTAATATATTCTTTTGGACTGATACCTATATAAAGTTTGAAATTCCTTTCAAGCTGCCGTAAGCTTATAAAATGTTTTTTGGCCAAAGCCTCTACTGTTACAAGGCCTTTTAATTTGTTTATATCAGCAACAACTGCATTGAGCAACTGTATGGGATAGGATGGGGATAGTTTGTCTAAAAAAAAACGATTTAAGCAACTGGCCAAATCTCTGCTATCTTCATTGATTTCAGGAGCTGCTTTTTTTTCAAATTCAACAGTCTTATCTACTATTTGATGCAGGAAAGAATGGTTATAGAAAAATAAAAAGGCTCCTGGTTTAAATCGGATACCTATAAGGTTTGTATCCCCCGACCGTATAATTTCCTTGTATCGTGTCATTGTACCCACTAAATAAGCCTGCTGATTCTTCATCAAAAAGCTCCCGTTGTCCGTCTTGAAATCTTCGCCCAGATTAAGAATAATATCAATACATCCGTCGGGCATAATTTTTTCTGCTGCAGCAATTGTAGATTTTCCGGTTATTGTCCAGTAAGCATCAATATATGGTGCCAAATCGCGGTGGGGTAAAACTTGCCGGTATCGCATGTTATTTGAAGTTAACTTCTTCAGTTTTGAATATAATGTGTTTATATGCAGTAAGTTATGAATAAATTCAGATAGTGCAAAAAATGCACATACTGAAAATTGAACTGTTGCAGAAAATGCAACAGTTCAATTCGAGAATGCGTTAACCCGGGTGAACTGTTCGGAATTTCCGAACAGTTCACAGTCTTACTCAGGCAAAATTCTAAGTACGGAGGAAAAAATCCAACTGTCAAGGATTCCTTGATAGTTGAACTATCTTGAATCTAAGTAGTTTAAGTAATTGAATGTCAAATACTTATGTAATTTCCTGCTTAAGCGAACCTGAATGGCCTGAAGAATTAGCCAATTTTGCAGTATCAGGGAAGTTGATAAAAGACTTTGTTTAGTGGAATGAGTTTCCAATCCTACCATTTGTACCTTTGCCACATTGTATATCCTTTCACCCCTATTTATACCCAAAAAATGATCAGTCAACCCCCGGACTATTTAAATAAATTCTCTGCTTTTTTCGAACCTTCTTTTCTTGCTGAATTGGAAGAAAAATCCATGCTCATGGAAGTAAAAAGCGGCGATACCATGCTCAACATTGGACAGGTAATAAGGGCAGTTCCAATCCTGGTTAGTGGTACTGTTAAAGTAAGCCGGATTAATGACGAAGGCCAGGAATTACTATTGTATTATGTGAAAGAAGGAGAAAGCTGTGCTATGACATTTAACTGTTGCATGCTGTCCCAAACAAGTGTAATAAAAGGAGTTGCCGAAGAAGATAGTGTTTTGCTTTGTATTCCTGTGGCGCTGATGGATGAATGGATGATGAAATATGCATCCTGGAAAAAGTATGTAATGACAACGATACTGAATCGATTTACTGAAATGATAAAATGTATAGATGAGGTTGCTTTTAAAAAAATGGACGAAAGACTGATCAACTACCTCAAAGAGAAGTCAAAGATTGCCGGATCCTCAGTCGTCAATCTTACCCATCAGCAAATCGGCGAAGAACTGGGTACCAACCGGGTGGTGATCTCAAGACTTCTGAAAAAGCTGGAGAATGATAAAAAATTGCTTATTTACAACAGGCAGATCAAGCTGCTCAAAGATTTGTAACAATAGTTACAAGTCTTTGTAACTATTGTTACAGGAATTGCCCTCCATTCTGATGCATATTTGTAGTATAAATAATTTATTATAACATTTAAACTACAAGTATCATGAGTCTCCGCTTAAACGACATCGCACCGGATTTTCAGGCAGAAACAACCCAGGGCCTCATCCATTTTCATGAATGGATCAGGGAGGGATGGGCAATGTTGTTTTCACATCCAAAAGATTTTACACCCGTCTGCACTACTGAATTAGGGTATATGGCAAGAATTGAACCCGAGTTTGCAAAACGGAACTGTAAAATCATCGGTCTAAGCGTTGACCCTGTAGAAACTCATCTGAAATGGGAAAAAGACATTGAAGAAACGCAGGGAGCCGCAGTAAACTACCCTATGATCGGTGATACGAATTTAGCCATTGCGAAATTGTATGATATGCTGCCAGCTGAAGAGCCCGGCAATTCCGAAGGGAGGACTGCAGCTACCAATCAAACGGTACGTTCTGTTTTTGTCGTTGGCCCAGATAAAAAAATAAAACTGCAACTCACTTATCCAATGACCACAGGCCGCAACTTCCATGAAATTTTGCGTGTGTTGGATTCTATTCAGTTGACTGCTGCTCATAAAGTAGCTACCCCCGTGAATTGGAAGGATGGTGAAGAGGTAATTATTGTCCCGTCAGTTTCTGATGCCGAGGCAAAAGAAAAATACCCTGAAGGCTGGAAAAGAATCAAACCTTATCTCCGCCTTATTCCTCAGCCCACTAAAAAATAAATTATTTATGAAAGCCTCTGCATCAATGCGGTTATGGTTCGCCATTATGGGGGCCATTTTATGGGCAGGCATTTATTTTACCGGTTTTTCAAAGGTAAACTGGCTGGTTTATTTGCCTGCCGCAGGTCTTGTCTTTGCAGGCATCAGTGGGGTTTGCCCAAGCCAAATGCTTCTTTTTAAAATTTTCCCAGGTAAGAATAAGAAGGACTTCAAATAACAATCTTAAGAATACTTAAACTAAAAGGCTTGAGACGGGTGGAATACCGAGCTCAAGCCTTTTTATCAAATTTTAAAAAGTCTAACCTTTTCTTCCTTCTACCAGTTCAAATTCTGCTTCAATATCGGGCTTACGTCGATATCGCTCTGAGGGATGGGGAAATAATAATCTCTGTTGGCTTTGAAAACGCGCAGGTCGCCGACGGTGATATTGCTGCCTGTGAAGGTTAATGCACCTGTATTGGGATCAACACTTCCCGGGCGGACACCGTATACGGAGCCGTTCATTTTGTTTTCCGTTGTTTTCCAGCGTTTCAAATCATACCATCTGAGACCTTCGAAAGCCAATTCAACGCGGCGTTCATGACGAACCTGGTTACGCATAGTGGTTTGGTCCGTGGCAGTGATAGGAGGCATGTTAACGCCCGGTCTTTGCCTTACCTGGTTGATCAGACTGGCTGCTTCCCCTAAATTCTGGTTTAATTCGATCAACGCTTCTGCTCGGGTAAGCAATACCTCGGGATAGCGCATGACTATAAAATTCAGGCCTTGCACGTCGCTTCCCGGATCATGCAGCAGGTCGGCCAACGGAGCGCAGTATTTGCGCAGGCAATAGCCTGTCTTGGATCTGTTGCCATTGCTGGAATTATAGAATTCGTCACCGCCTGCGGAGGAAATGGAATTGAAAAACCGGCCATTCCAGCTCATGCCCGGATAGATGATCGAATTGGATAAGCGGGGGTCCCTGTTGGCATAGGGGTTGTTCGGATCATAGGAGGGGTCGTTATTAATCATCAGACCATTGGTTGTTTCAAACTCGTCTACCAGGTCCTGTGTAGGACTCACGGAGTTCCAGCCGCCTTCATTCAGGGTATATAGGGCGCTCAGATCGGAACCATAATTGGGATAGGAATAGGCTACTTCCAACATTACTTCCTTCTGCCTGTTGGCGGTTCCCTGGTTTTTTTCCCAGAATAAACCTTCGTAGTCAGGTGACAGCCCATATTGACCACCGGTAATAATGGCCTGTGCATCTGCGGCTGCGGCGCCGTAGTAGGTCGCTGCAGCACCTGCATCGGCACCGCCTTTTTCGGTGACGCCGTCTGTCAAACCGTTAGATTTGACACTGGCATAAAATAGCTCCAAACGTGCTTTTAACAATAAGGCTGCTCCCTTGGTTGCACGCGCTGCATCCGTATTGTCAACGGTGTTGGGGAGAATACTCGCAACATCGGCCAATTCACTCAGACAAAAGGCGACAACGGAGTCCCCGGAACTTCTGGGGATTTTTAACTCATCGCCATAATTGAGTACCGTGGTAACGAGGGGAACGCCGCCCCAGAACATGTATTTGCGGGTATAGTCAAACGCTCTTAAGAAGCGGATTTCCGCTTTCCATTGTGCTTTCAGCGTATTGTCCATAGTGACATTATCAATGTTGGCCAGGAAAAAATTATAGCTTTGAATGGCCTTATAAGGGAAATAATTGCGATATAAATCCGCATATTTTCCGGTTAAGGAAGGCGTTGCGGTACCCAAGGCAATGAAAAAAGTCAATTGGTTGGTGAAACCGCAATAGGCATTGTCCGTAATGTCATCGATAAAGAAATTATTACCTCCTTCAAACTGACCGCCCATATTGGTCAGGGCATAACATGCTGACAGGTTGCTGAAGGCAGCTGCCTGGGAGGTGAAGAAGGTTTTGGAGGAATAAGCATCGACAGGGTTCTGCTCCAGCTTCTTGGTACAAGAAGATACGATCAATGTGAGCAACCCAATGTATATATATATCTTTTTCATTATTCTCGAAGTTTTTAGAATGAAACATTTATGCCCATCGTGTATATTTTCAGCAAAGGATAGCCGCCCGTTGCACTGCCGATCTCTGGATCGATGCCCAGTGATTTTGGCAAGGCAGAAAGTGTAAACAGATTTTGGCCTGATACGTATACCCTCAGATTTTTCACATGTAATTTGCTGGCAGCGGCTCTTTGCAAGTCATAATAAAATTGAAGGTTTTTTAACCGGACATAGGAGCTGTTAAACAGGAAAAGGTCGGATGGATAGGTATTATTGATGGTGTTGGAGATGGACACTCGGGGCAGGCGGGTGTTATAATTGTTGGGATCAACTGTCGGATTGTAAGAATGGTCAATCGTCCATTTGGTGATTCCATATCCGCTGTTGAAACCATATCCGACGCTTGCCCCCAAATATTTGTAGAAATTAGCGGCGCCTTGCAGGAAGCCTGCAATACCAAAACCTTTGTAGTTAAAGTCCAGGTTCAAACCAAATAATTGTTTAGGTGTGCTGCTTTTGTTGATCGTGACCTCATCGGAAGCCTTGATTACTCCATCACCAGAGATATCCTTTATTCTTTGGTCTCCCCATTTTTGACCCGGTAAGATAGGATCTTTCGATTTTTGAGTAGTATACTCGGATTGGGTCAGGAACCCATCATTGAGATAAAGATAATAGGCATTCAAGGGAGAGCCCACGGTATTTTTGTACACACCACTGAATGAGGGTAGGTTTTGACCGCCTAAATCAAGAATTTTGTTGACGAGGTAGGTATAGTTGCCATTCACAGAATAGGAGAAGCCTTTGCTGTTCTGATGCGAATAGCCCAGTGAGACCTCAATACCACGATTTCTTAATTTACCGATATTGGCTACATAGTTCGCTCCGCCATTGACGTCTGACACTTGCTGTGTCATCAACATTTTACTGGTCGTCTTATTAAAATAATTGATGCTGTAGGTAAAGCGTGGATCCAGCACAGATCCTTCAATAGCCACATCCGTTATAGCCGTTTTTTCCCAGGTGGTGATATTATTGGGCGTTTGGATGATGGAAAGGGCACTATATATGGTGCCATCGAAAACAGACGCGTAGTTGAGACCTAAATTCGGCGCATAAATATTGCCTACAATGGATTTATCACGGTAGTAGAGCGTATTGTTGTCGGATCCTGGCAGATTCGAGTTTCCGAGGGTACCATAGCTTGCCCTGAGTTTGAATTCAGGTAAGGTGCTCTTCAACGGTTTCCAGAATGATTCTTCGGATGCACGCCATCCGGCCGAAACGGAGGGGAAGAAACCCCATCTGTTATTCGGGCTGAGTCTGGAAGAACCGTCCTTCCTGGCGTTGAATTCAAACAGGTACTTCCGGTCGTAGTCATAGTTGAACCGGCCAAACACACCTAACAAGGCCCATGTATAGTTGGTGCTGGTATTGGTCTGGGAGGAAGGATCACCCAAT
Organism: Flavitalea flava; assembly: GCF_054461575.1. Taxonomy (NCBI): domain Bacteria; kingdom Pseudomonadati; phylum Bacteroidota; class Chitinophagia; order Chitinophagales; family Chitinophagaceae; genus Flavitalea; species Flavitalea flava. Next base: position 68,725 of record NZ_JBTLQH010000016.1, on the reverse strand, counting down.
TGCAAACTATTGGAACTATTGTTAATAAAATTGCTTCTCGAGCTTGTATCAGCAGTATAGGAGTGTATTTCCTGCTGGCCACCTACGATGGCACTAAAATGATGCTGTTGGATATCCTTGGAATAGGAGAGGTCCAATTGCTGCATATTATGGGCATCCAGGGAGTTGGACATCCTGGAATAGTTCGGTCCGGTTGTCGTACCATTATACCAGGCCAATGTGTTCTGGAAAAGGTTGCCGTTGTTGAAATTGTAGCTGAGACCCGTGGTGTATTTGATGGTAAGGTCTTTTAAAATGCTGTAAGCGAGATTCAGATTGAGCAGGATATTGTAGTTCTCAGGGGTATTGTATCCGCCTTCTGCTGCCTGGCGAACAGGATTTCGGGTATCATTCGTGGAGGTGATATTCCAGCTGCCGTCATACCGCTGGATGGAATCGACAGGCCGTTGTCTGTTGATGGCGCTGATGATGGATCCCAGATCGCCTACAGCCTTGGAAGAAGGCTCATGTCTGCTGTCGTGGATCAGGCCTACTGATAAATTCGCATCGAACTTGCCCCATTTCAATTGGTTATTGGAACGGATGGAATAGCGCTGGTAATTGGTATTGGCAACATTTCCGTGTTGCTGTAAATAGCCGAATGAAAAGATGGTTCTGAACGTAACGTCTCCGTTGCTCAGTCCGCCGGCCATGCTTACATAATGGGATTGCGTAAGGCCATTGTTGCCATTAAAGAGTGATTTTCTCCAATCCGTGCTGGCTACCTGGCCGGATTTCCAGCCGTTAAGCTTAGTGGGAGTAAATATAATTTTAGTAGAATCGAAGTTCGTGTTGGAGGTCTTGATCAGGTCGTACATGGTAGCCTGATTAAAAGCATTGGCATAGTTGTAGGCATCGGCCTCCTGAAATAATTCTGTTGGTTTCTGCCAGCCTACATATCCGGAATAGGATACCGCCATTTTACCTGCCTTCGCTCTTTTGGTCGTTAAAATGATTACGCCGTTTGCCGCCCTCGCCCCATAGATGGATGAGGCCGCAGCGTCCTTTAATACGGATATGGATTCTATATCATTCGGATCGACCAAACTAATGGACCCTGGTACTCCGTCGATGATCATCAGCGGGCTCGTCCCGCTAAGCAGGGACCCTACGCCACGGATATTGATCGAGGGGGAGATACCGGGTTGACCCGAACTGGAAGTGATGTTTACGCCGGCAACCTGTCCCTGCAGGGCGGAGAGGGCATTATTAACTGGTTTGCCCTTCACGATATTGTCATCCACTTTGGTGACAGACTCAATCAGGGTTGATTTTAGTTTGGAACCAAAAGCGACAACGACTACTTCCTTGCTGTCCTGGAAAGATGGTTTTAAACCTACCGACACATAAGTAATCCCTTTTAGGGAAACTTCTTTGGTTACCATACCCGTGAACGATATGGTCAAGGAACCGGTTTTGTCTTCGACATTTAACGTAAATTCCCCTTTGTCGTCGGTCGTAGTGCCCGTTTGGGTTCCTTTTATGAAGACACTCGCGCCGGGAAGGGGCCTCCCATCTTCGTCTACTACTTTTCCTTTGATTACAATCGGAGCCGGAGCTTCGGCTGCCGACCCATTGGCACCGCCGACGGCGCCGGGAGCGGGCGTTTCTGTGACAACGATCGTGTTTTTGGAGATGGTATAACCAAAAGGGAGATTCCTGAAGCAAATTTTCAATGCCTCTTCCATAGGTGTATTCCTAACATTGATCGTAATCTTACCGGCTTTTTTCAGCAACTCATCTTCATAGAAGAATTTGTATCCCGTCTGTTGGTTAATGGACTTGAAAATCTTCTTTAACGAAGCACTTTTTTCGGTCAGTGTAACTGTTTGACCAAGTCCACTTGCCGATACCTGCAGACCGGCAGCAAGAAATAAAAAGAAGGTCAACTTCATGATTAACAGTAGTTTGGCGATTCTCGACCTTATCCTTGACGGATAGGTGCAATGAGGATTTAAATCCATAACTTTACTTAGTTTTGGGTCAATGAATAAATGTTCAAAAAAGCATTTTCCAATAAAGTTTGGCCCAGATTTTTGCCGTCTCGTCTCGTACACGGGGCGGTTTTTCTTTGGGGGCTTCCCTTTTTATTTATTTTTATTTATTATTTTTTCACGATAATCTTTTTTCCTTCTATTTCAAATTTTACGCCTGCCAATTCTATCATTTTTAAGATTTCAGAGACATTGTCCGTTCTGCTGAATATTCCCGAGAAATGTTTTTCGGTGTTTACACCATCGTAAACGACCTGAACATCATACCATCTTTCTATTTGATCCATGATGCTGTGCAGGGAAAGACTGTTGAAATTGAATACCCCGTCCTTCCAGGCAACAATCTCCCCGGCGTCAATATCCTGCTCAATGTTAATGTCGCTTGCTGCAGTTAATTGTGCCTGTTGACCAGGCTTCAGAACGGAAGAAGATGCGCTGTTTGATATTTTGACGCTACCTTCCAGCAACGTTACATTGACGTGTCCGGCTTTATTATAGGCATCAACATTAAAATGGGTGCCTATGACTTCGGTTTTGACGCCACCCGCTAAAACCGTAAATTTTTGAAAAGGGTTTTTCGCGACTTCAAAATAAGCTTCCCCCTTGACTTCCACGTTCCTGTCCTTATCTCCGAATGAAATCGGATATTTTAATGAACTTTCACAATCGAGCCAAACCCTGGTCCCATCTTGCAGGGTTAGATGGACGACTTTACTTCCTCTTGGGTTTACAAGGGTATTGTAGACCAATTTATCCGAATTCCCTTTGTATGACACTTGTCCGTCTTTGGACCGCGTTACGATTACATTGCCCTGCAAGGACAATGTTGACCTTTGCATACTATCCAGAGCTACCTTCTGCCCATTGTCCAGGACAATCATTGCTTTGTTGATTTCAGGGGCCTTTACGTCTTGTACATTGGCAAAATCTTCCTTAATTCTTCCTTCTATGGTTTTTTTAAAAAATATAAAATAACCGCCCGTGATCAGGATCAAAATAACGGACGCAGCGATTGCCAAAAATTTCCAGGCAAACAATTGTCGTTGTTTTGCAGCCGTTTCGGTTCCCCGGGTTTCAAGGGGCTGGCTCGAATCCAATATAGAACTCAGCATGGACAATGATTTTTGATCAGACAAATCATCAGACGGTAAAAGGCTGTGATAATAGTCTTCCAGGAGGATATTGATTTCCTCATTATGTTTCGAATCCAGGGCTATGTAGGCTAGTTCTTGTTTTTCCGCTTCGGTACATGTTTTAGATAGATATCTGTCCAATAAATAACTCAATCTTGGGGTCTTGCCATCCATATTTATAAGATTCCATTGATGTTGCAATAAGCTAACTTAAAGGCCAACTTAAATGATAAGTATGCAGGTATGACACATGGGGAAGAAAAAGGTAGTAGTAGAAAAGTGAAATTTCTTAAAAATAAATTAATAGGCCCCTGGTGAAAGAGATTGGAGGATTGTTTATAAGTGCAAAATAAGAATCGAAGCAACCACGATTAAGGCGATTACGACTTGAACCTGATAGGATTTGACCATTTCGCTTCGCAGACAATTGAGGGCGTTGGTTAGATGTTTCTTTACGGTAAAAAGGGAGATATTCAGCTGTTGGGCTATTTCTTCCTGTTTAAGGCCTTCTTCTCTGCTTAATTTAAAAACCTGCCTTTGCTGCGGTGTTAAGTGTCCCATTGCCGAATGGATAAACTCTTTAACTTCCCGCAATACGAGCTTATTATCTGTATTATCTATTTGAATGGAGAGTTTTTTTTCTAATTCTGCCAGGACAAGTGTTTCTTTGGCTTTCCGCCGGAATCCGTTGAGCGCCAGGTTATGGGTGGCTTTAAACAAATAGGCATTTATATTATCAATTTCCGGAAGTTTCTCTTTATTGAGCCATACTTTGAAGAAAACGTCATGCACGATATCTTCGGCCACCTCTTTTGATTCGGTTAGCCTTAATGCATAAGTATAGAGTTTACTCTTAAAGGCATAGAACAAGTCCTTAAAGGATTGTTCGTTCCCCCTTGAGATCTCTATAAGCAGTTCGTTTTCGTTCCTAATAAGTGCGTCAACCAAGGCTAACAAATTTTTTCTACTTCATTACCGGGCCGAGTCCTTTATGAACCCGGCACATTGGCCCTACCTGAGTTTCGCTCCGATCATATTTTTTTCCATTCCCTCCCAGGGATATAACTTTATCTTCAAAATATGACTTGAGCCAGGATTAACAACATGAAATTTCGTTAAAAGGTATTAAATGATTGCCAAAAAATGGTACGCAAACGGTTGCGTCATTTTATAGTTAACCGCACAAAATAACCATGGTTCAAAGCAAAAGAATCAGCGTAATAGCTGGTTATTAGTTAGTTAGGAAATTTGAGATGTATTAATTTATCCGGACAGTCAAGTTGCTTAAATTTGAGTAACAATGACTGGAAAGAGTACGAAAAAAACACGCCGCAAGTACGATGATTCGTTTAAAGAGGACGTCTTGAAAATGATTATGTCAGGCCGGCCGGTGTCTGAGGTATCCGAGGCCTTAGGTATCAGCGAAAATTTAATATATACCTGGAAAAAGAAGGCCCATTAAGGGTACATTGACTGGAAGCGGATTACCAAGTGGGTATAATGCCGATGCTGCCGCAGAGATTGACCGGCTCAGAGCGGAGCTTCGCCGAGCTGAGCAGGAGCGTGATATCTTAAAAAAAGCCTTGGTCGTCTTCAGCCGTGGGACTTAACGACGACCTATTGCTTCATAGATGAGCTGCGAACTGAGTATCCCATTCAATTGCTTTGTTCGGTATTAAGAATACGGCGAAGCTGTTATTACGCCTGGAAAGCAGGCCAAACCTATCAGATAAAAAATACGGACAAAGTGATAGAAAACGAAGTGATCTCCGTTTTTAAGGAGCATAAGCGTCGCTATGGTTCCAGGAGGATAGTTAAGGAGCTTTCTCACAGAGGGGTTGCTATAGGTCAATATAAAGCCAGGAAATTGCTTTCCCGTAATGGGTTAAGAGCGATCCAGCCAAGGTCATTTGTTCCCAAAACGACTGATAGCCGGCATACCTATCGCATTAGCCCCAACCTCTTGAAGGAAAGAAAAGCTCCAGGCAGCCGCAATGAGGTGTGGGTTGGAGATATCACTTATATCCCTATGGTGAATGGTAGCTTTTTGTATCTGTCGGTGTGGATGGACCTTTATTCCCGGAAAATTGTTGGCTGGGATCTCCAGGATCATATGCGAGAATCGCTGGTGATCGAATCGCTTCAAAAGGCATTACATGTCCGAAGATTGATCCAGCGATTGTTGCTACATTCTGATCGTGGAGGCCAATATGCAGGGAATGACTTTCGTAAAAAGCTGGCGAAGCATAATATTCTGCAGAGCATGAGCGATGCAGATAACCCCTATGACAACGCTTACATGGAATCCTTCTTTTCCCGCTTCAAAGCTGAAATGCTGGAAGGTGGCGCTTTCCAGACAGCAGAAGATGCCCGCAGTGAAATATTCGAATACATCGAGATGTACTACAATACCAAACGGCTTCATTCCTCAATAGGATATATGTCGCCAACTGATTTTGAAAATAAATAAATCGATAGTAATATGAACACAGTGAACAGTCCTCCAAAGAGCCTGAAACATAAACATGTCAAAGAACCATCATGCACCGATGGCCGGAAATATTCCTCGCAGGTTGCTCCTCAGCAGAGCCTGCTTCCGCTTCTTTCCGGCAAAACAAATGTAGCGAAACCGATCAAATAAAACAAATGATCAAGTCAATGAAATGCAGTACAGAAAAGGGCTGTGGCAGATTTTGTCTGGGGTTATTTTTTAAGAAAAAAAGAACCAAAAAAAGAAACAAAGGAATGGGCTTCGCCCATGAATCTTTTTTATTAGGTTTGCAGAGGTATTTGCATCAATGCATGTAATAAACTATAATTTAATCCCCTTATCAACTTCACTGTCCGGCAAGATCATCACACCTCAATTATCCTAATCGAAGTGGAAAGGATCAAACCGGCAGCCTATGCCAATAGAAATGAAATTATTTTGGGAAGGGTGATCGCATCGATAAAAGTTCATTTTTGCATTGCATTTGCATTATTTCGATGAAGTGTTTAATTTGTCCCCTATAAAAGCTTTCATGCGTGTATTATTACTGCTTATTATATATAATTTATTTTTTATCATTGCTCTGGCCCAAAAGAATGAAGCAAAAACGCCGCCCGGCTCCAATAATCCTGATGTACATGAAATAATTAAAAGAAATCGTCTTCAAACCATTACCCTTGATCCAGGACATCAAAAACCGCTTACCGGTACACGCACCCTGCCTGGCAGTCAAGCCCTGCATGGAACCAGGCTGGATGCCGCTGTCTTTGCGAATCCTGGAAAATTATCCGGTTACATACGACAACAGATAAAAACAGGGGGAGAGACGACGCTTAAACATCCAAATTCATTGAAGCCACGGGCGATTGTATCCAGTCATCCGGGACCTCTTACAACTGGCTGCAGTAACACGTCCTTTTTTAAAACTGTGGGCCTTACGAACAGTGTAATCTATGTGGGTAGTATTACTCAGACATCGGATGATGGGGTACTTATTTCAGGCCTGTTTTATGACAGTACAAGTGCTCATCCCAGCTGGAATGATAACGGATTTCTCGTTAAGTCGGATAAAGATGGCAATATACTTTGGTCCACCCTTTTTGAAGATCAAAATGCCGATCGGATCTATTATATAAATATTTACAAAATAAAGGAGCTTCAGAACGGGGACCTGATTGCTGCGGCTTATATGGACACGACCCAACAAGGCGGTGAACATCCGGTTACGACCATTTATCATCTCACCCCACAGGGAAATATAACATGGCATAGTGAGCTGAAATCAAACCTGCTGGCCAATCAGACTTTCAGCCAGTGGGTTTATGTCAATATCAACGGAATAAATGAGGGGCTTAATGGTGATCTTATCCTTTCAGGTACAAGTATCGGGGTGAATTCCGGAGCTCAAGCGGAAACGGTGATCCGGATGGATGCGACCGGTAAGTATTTATGGGACGTAGATTTTACGAATTATGGAAATTACAACTTAGGCGCTGAGGGTCTGAACGCATACCTGGATGGCGGTAACAATATTATTGCCATCGGGGTTTCGCATGGTAGCAGCCTGTCCGCACCTAATGCCATTAATTTTATTACGCTAGATTATGCTACCGGAAATGTTCTGGGTAAGCGTTTTTTTACCAACGATTATGCGAACGCTGCCGACCAGTTCAGTAAAGAATTTACCTATTATAACAGTTCCGCTATTCGCCTGACAAACGGGCATTTTTTGGTATACGGCATTCTCTTTTCGGCTTTCATGATGAACACGGATACAATAGACTATATCGGGGTGCTCGAATTCGATGCCAATTATTCGCTTGTCAATTCTTATACAATAAGCTCTCTGCTTCATACTATTTATTATAATAACACGGTTTATTTTGATAAAAACGCTATCGGATTTTTTTCCATACCAAATGCTGCTGGCCCTTCATCCGAGGATATCTTCTTTGCTTCTGTCAGGAATGATCAATTCGTAAGACAGCGGGTTGCACATATTGGCAATGGCATTGGCACCGGCTACCTTACCCGCGTCTGTTTCTTAGACGATGGTTCCTATTTCCTTGGCGATAGTTATTACGATCCTGCCAGGGGTTCTTATTTTTCGATGAAGAAAATGCATGATACGGATACTTCTTCATACTGCCTGGGTAAGGATACCTTATTCGCCATGAAACTACCCTTGCGAATGATAGAGAAACCGGATTATTATTACCTGGACAAGCCGGTTACCGGAAAAGTAGAACCGCTGAGTTATATGATCTCTACAGTGGGGATCGGTCATGCCGTGTTCAATCCTTGCCTGGAAAAAAGTTATTGCGAACTGGTTCAGATTCAGGGTCAACCGGTATTATGCGGGATAACCCAGCCTCAATTATTTACAGCCATTAGAAATGCCGGATGTGGTGCAACGGTGCAATGGAATATCGATACTGCCGTTGTTGGTAAGCTGACCGTTGTGAACGATTCTACAGTATCCATAGCCTTCAAAAATATCAACTGGCAGGGAAAACTATACGCGAACCTGCAGGCAGGAAGTTGTCAGACACCTATATCGGATTCTCTTGGAATGCATATCATCAGTGTTCCGAAGGCAGTCAATCTCGGCCCGGACACCAGCATTTGCACAGGCAATTCTATCATATTGCATGCAGGCCCTGCTTTTGCTGCCTACCTCTGGCAGGATGGCTCAACGGACTCCAATTACACAGTCAGTACAGCGGCAACCTATTCGGTAACCGCGACCGATTATTGCGGAAACAGGTCTAATTCCTCCATCAGGGTGGTTAAGGCCGATTTTCCATTTACCCTTGGCCCGACAATTACCAAATGCAATAATGATACGGTTGAGTTGAAAGCTACAGGTGGTTTTTCAAATTATCGATGGTCATCATCTTCTTTTGATGAGACAGGACCGGCAGATAGTATTGTCCATGTCAATCCTGATCAGAATACCGACTACAACGTCCAGGCGGAAAAATGGGTCGGTTGCCTTGTTCATTCCACTGTTCAGGTAAAGGTGGACCATTCTCCGGGTATAGACCTTGGGAAGGATACCAGTTTCTGCTTTGGCGGATACAAGAAATTGGATGCTGGGGGAAATTTTGAATCCTATTTATGGAGCACCGGACAGTTAGCAGAATGGATCATCGCGGAAAAACCAGGAATTTATACCATAAAAGCCACGGCTGCCAATGGATGTAAATCCTATGACACCCTGACAATTACGGACGTGTACCCATTGCCGGAATTCTCCCTGGGAAAGGGTCAGGACACTACGATCTGTGATAACCAGCCCCTGATGTATGACTTTCCCCGCAATGGCAACCAATACCAATGGAGTGATGGAAATCTGTCCTCTGGGAGGATGATCGGTCAGGCAGGAACCTATGGATTGACGGTGGTCAGTCCATATAATTGCAGCAGCAGCCACGCTATTACGGTGTTCATTAAACCGGCGCCAAAGTTCAACCTGGGCGCTGACACCACGATGTGTACAGGGAAGACTTTATTGCTTGAGGCTTCCAACAGTAATGCAAATGCTACCTATAGCTGGCAGGATGGTAGTAAATCTTCCGATTATATTGTCTCACGGGCAGGAATGTATTTCGTAGACGTGACCCTAAACGGTTGTACGGGAAACGATACTATTTCTATTAAGTATACCGGAGTACCGGAATTTTCTTTTGGAAAGGATACTGTCCTGTGTGAAGGGCAGGAATTTGTCCTTCATCCTTTATTTCCCTACCCCGTAAGTTATAAGTGGCAGGATGGCAGCAGCCAGGATTATTTTATCATCAGGGACACCGGCCGGTATAGCCTTTCGGCAGCCAATATTTGCGGTCAGGGTACCGCGGCCATATATGTAGCGCCAGGTCTTTGCAGGTTGGTAATGCCTTCTGCTTTTACGCCAAACCAGGATGGAAAGAATGACCTGTTCAGGGTGAAATATCCTTTTACAGTCAGTCAGTTCAATATGATCATTTACAACCGTTGGGGGCAACAGGTTTTTCATACACAAAATATCAATGAGGGGTGGAATGGGACCTTGAAAGGCGCTCCGCAACCTGCCGGCACTTACATCTGGTATATATCGCTCACCGACAGCCACCATGTTAACGAGACCGGGAAAGGAACTGTGTTATTGATCCGCTAGGAAGGTGTGAAAGCCCCAAAAATATAATATATTCAAAAGCTGGAATGGTGGCATTGTAGTTTTGAGACATCATATAAATATATTTTCACGACTATCTTCCTTTTTTGAATATTTTTTCTATTTTGGCTTCATGAAAACACCTTTCCTATTTTTACTGCTATCTTTATCGGTATCGGCTATCGCGCAAAATCAAGAATCCTTTTACGTCTTCGACGCCGATTGGAAACCCACAAAAATAGATTCTGCCCATTTCCTTCTCCATGTTCACCAAATGAATGACACCTGCTGGCGATGGGATTATTATAATTTTAGCGGCCCTTTGCTCAGAACCGAACAATACCGGGATAAGGACGCAAAGGAATTCGATGGAGTTTCTTATCATTACAATGAAAATGGGTGGCTGGATTCTACCTCATCCTATAAAAGAGGTAAAAAAAATGGTGATTTTGTGAAGATGAGCGGAGACAGTTTGAAATGGCAAACCAGGTACGTGTACCGGGATGATTCGCTCATCGAAGTGGTGGATTGCAACAAGCCCAACAAAGATTCGGCAGTCAGATATAAAGATGAAAAGGAATCTGAATATCCGGGAGGAGCAGGGAAATGGCTCCGGTATTTAAATAAAAATTTAAAATACCCGGAAAGAGCCATTAGTTGGAATATTGACGGCGAAGTTCGGATATGGTTTATCGTTAATAAGGATGGCGGCGTCGAACAGCCTTATTAACGATCTATTGAATATTCTTTGGACGAAGAATCCCTTAGGATCATCCGGCAATCAGGAAAATGGATCCCCTCCTTTCAGAACGGTAGGATTGTTAAAGCCTACAAATTACAGCCCATTCGTTTTCGCTTGAAATAATCTGTTAGTTTTCTATTACGAATTCCTCCAAAACCAGCGCTAAAACCAGCCTGTTTTAAAGTCTACCTACTTGGTGGATTAATTTTATTGCTTTATTTTCACTTTGCGCCTTAAGTAAATCCCGGTTCCGGTATGATTTATTATATTGGATCAGTTTTCCTTCTGCAAAGCAAAAAGCATAATTTACCACTCATATGATTACAAATAAGGATGAAATAACAAGCGTAGATCAACCCTCCGGCTGGCAGAAATTCTGGTCGAAAGAAGACTGGTGGGCCGTTTGGTTTGGCCTGGGGATTATTATTTTGGCCTATGTCTTTTATCTTGCCGGCTCCAGCATTTCCTGGATTGCGGTGGCTCCGGCCAAATGGTCAACCTTATCACAATTGACCGCTCAACTTTCAACGAATGGTATTCGGTACCTCGCATTGCTCATTGGTTTCCTGGTGCTCTTTACCATCGTGACTTCATTCATCGGGCAAAAACCAAAGGCGTTTATTCCAGCTTTTATTTTTGTCTTTATCCTTTCGACAATCATTTACGTCGCAGGAAGCTGGGATCAGGCCAGTCGCTATAACCTGGAACCGCCTCTGGTGGCTCTGATTCTCGGGCTGATTATTTCCAACCTAATCGGATTGCCCCGCTGGCTCGATGCCGGATTCCGGGTCGAATTATACATTAAACTCGGCATTGTCCTGTTGGGAGCCACTTTGCCTTTCACATTAATTATCTGGGCGGGGCCGGTAGCTATTTTGCAGGCTTCCATTGTTTCCATAGTTACCTTTTTGGTCATCTTCTTCACTGCCCGAAAGTTGGGTCTGGATCACCGGCTGGCTGCGGTATTGGGGGCGGGTGGTGCAGTCTGTGGCGTTTCTGCATCGATTGCCATCGCCGGAGCGGTACGGGCTAAGAAGGAGCACCCGCCAATCGCCATTAGCCTGGTCGTGTTTTACGCTATTATTTTAATTTTCGCGTTGCCGCTGGTTTCACGCGCGCTCCACCTTCCTACAGGAGTAGGGGGAGCCTGGATTGGGACGTCGGAATTTGCAGACGCTGCCGGATTGGCCGCAGCACAATCTTATTGTAGTCTTGCCGGTACAAATTCGGGCATTTCAGGAACGGCAGACCAGGCACTTGCCTCCTATACACTGATTAAAGTTATTGGACGGGACATTTGGATTGGAATTTGGGCACTTGTATTGGCACTCATTTCAGTTACCTATTGGGAACGCTCTGGAACCAACTCAAAAGTACAGGTTGGCCAGATATGGTGGCGATTTCCAAAATTCGTAATCGGGTTCCTCATCGCTTCGGTGCTTACGACCGTGATTGTCCATGGCTATACGCTCGGTGATTACAATAAATTGGTGAAACCCTCCCTCATCGCACCCATCACATCGCTGAGGACCTGGGCTTTCACTTTTAGTTTCTTAAGTATCGGACTTACGACCCGATTCCGTGAATTAGCCAATGCCGGAATAAAACCCTTTGTCGCGTTCACTGTCGGGGTTATAGTAAACGTAATTTTAGGGTATATTTTGTCGGTAATCGTTTTCGGTCATTACTGGTCCACTGTAGTAACGCATTGATACATGAAAATTTTTAACTCCATACAACTGGGTAATTCCGGACCGATCTGCCAGAACTGCGCCTATTTCCAAAACGATCCGGCCTTCATTGAAAAGGTATATCCCGGACTCACGGCTATGAGTTCGGGTTTTGCCTCAGTGCGGGATCAGGACGGGTTCTGCAACTATAATGAGCTTTATCTTTCCGCTCGGGACAGTTGCCCGGGCTTTGCGCCGTGCAAAATTGAGGTTAATCAACAGAAGGCGGGAAACAGCGGCAGTCGCCATGCAAAATAGTCTATTGAACACTTTGCCGGGTTCGTTAGCAAGAGGTAATCAATACTTGCCATCCATTCATGGACAGGATTTTCCGGCTACATCATTATTATTGCGGAAAATAAAAAGATCATTATCTTTAAAAAAATCCCCTGTTTATGAATAAAATTCTTTACCTGTGCTTACTGACAGGCTTTTTGGGTGCATGCAATAACAATACCACTGAACCTCAGAAAAAAAATTTTGTTGATGTAAGCGGAATTGATTCCTCGATAAAACCCGGCGACAATTTCTTTCGTTATGTTAACGGGCGCTGGTATGACACTGCAAAAATTGCAGACGATCAGACAGGTGTGGGTTCATATATGTTCCTGAACATTCCCCAAAAAAAATTGCTGCAAAATATCCTGGATAGCGTTTCAAAAGCACAGAATCCTTCCGGAAGCCTTGACCAGAAGGTAGGGGACTTCTACGCATCCGGTATGGACACGGCGACCATCAACCAGCGTGCATACGAACCCATCCAACCAATTCTTGCACGTATCGATGCCCTCAGCGATGTGCCTTCGCTAATCAAATTTGCAGCCATTGAACTGAAAACAGGAAACAGTTCCGTTATTGGTTTTGGTATTTCGCCCGACAACAAGAACAGCGGCATCAATATTGCCCATGTTTACCAGGCAGGCATCGGTTTGCCTGACCGCGATTATTATTTTAAAACAGATTCGTCTACACTCAGCATTCAGCAAGCCTATAAAAAATACATTAGCAGCTTGCTTCAATTAACCGGCAGTAATTTAGCTGCTGCCACCCAGCAAGCGGATATTGTTTACGGCATTGAAAAACAAATTGCCGCTTCGCATAAAACAAATATTGAGCTCAGGGATATTAATGCGAATTACCATAAAACGGCGGTGGCATCCATCAGCAAAACACAAACAAATATGGTTTGGGAAACATTGCTTGCCAATTTGGATGCAAAGACCGATTCATTGGATATGGCTCAACCCACCTATTACGACAAATTAAATGTGTTGTTGAAATCGATTCCCATCAGTGATTGGAAAATTTATTTGAAAGTAAGCACCATTGAGAACTATGCTACTGGGCTTAGTAAGCCATTCGTGGATGCCGCATTTGAATTGACCAAAGTATTATCCGGCCAGGCCACACAGAAATCCCGCAGACAAATCATGACTGAAAACGTTGACGCCCTTTTGGGACAGGCTTTGGGGCAAATCTATGTAAAAAGATATTTTAATGAGGATGCCAAAAGACGTGTTCTTGACCTGGTGAACAACCTGCAAAAATCTTTCGAGAACAGGATCAATCACCTTGATTGGATGACTGACAGTACCAAACAAAAAGCAAAAGAAAAATTATATTCGATTACCAAAAAATTAGGATACCCGGATAAATGGCGGAATTACGATAAGGTAAAGATTGACAGAACTAAATACTTTGAAAATTTACTCTCGCTCAACCAAAATGAGTATCAATTTCAAATGGCAAAATTGAACAAGCCGGTTGATAAAACAGAATGGGGAGCAACACCCTCTACCGTTACGGCCTACTATAATCCATCTTTTAATGAAATCGTTTTCCCGGCTGGTATTTTGCAATTTCCCTATTTTGATTTTTCGGCAGACGACGCCATCAACTATGGAGGAATCGGGATGGTCATTGGTCATGAGATGACGCACGCCTTTGATGACCAGGGAGCCCAGTTCGATAAGGAAGGTAATGTAAAAAACTGGTGGACAAAGGAAGATTACGAGAAGTTTAGGGCAAAAACAAAAAGAGTAATTGACTTATATAGTTCATTTACAGTTTTAGACACTGTTCATATAAAGGGGGCCTTGACGGTGGGAGAAAACACCGCTGACAACGGTGGGATTGCCATTGCCTACGATGCATTTAAGATGACTCAGGAGGGACAGGATTCCACTAAAATCGATGGTTTTACACCGGATCAGCGGTTCTTTCTATCCATTGCCAGGATATGGAGAGTGAAAACAAGAGATGCTTTTCTGCGCATGTATGTGAATACCAATCCCCATTCACCGGCTATGTGGCGTGTAAATGGCCCGCTGATGAGTTTCGCCCCGTTCTATAAAGCGTTTAACTTGCAGCCCGGTGATAAAAATTACAAGCCGGAAGACGAAAGAATAAAGGTTTGGTAGATCTAATTCTTCACCTTTACCGGGAACGGCGGACGAATTTGGTCCGGTTGCGGGTTTTGCTGTAATTCCTTCAACGCAATTTCGATGGCTTTTTCCAACTGCGGATCTTTGCCGTTTATTACATCGGCGGGTGTTTGCTCTATTTCAATATCGGGAGCAACGCCCACGTTTTCAACGATGAAGCCATCCTTTGTCCAGATACCTACATTGGGTGCGGTAACGGTACCGCCGTCAATAAATTCTGGAAAGCCCAGGATGCCTACCAATCCGCCCCAGGTGCGTTTGCCTACCAGCGTACCTACCTTGAATTTGCGGAACATCCAGGGTAACATATCGCCGCCGGAACCCGCTGTTTCATCGGTAATCATCACCTTTGGTCCCTGAATGGAAGCCGTGGGCGATTTAATGTCTTTGCCATAACGCATGTGCCAGTTGGCCTGGTAAGGGCGTTGCAAAAGGTTTATGTAATAATCGGCAAGCGATCCGCCGGCGTTAAATCTTTCATCGATAATAATTGCCTTCCTGTTGGCCTGCGGAAAGAAATATCGTTTAAAATAATCATGTCCTTCATTGGCGGTATTGGGCACATATACATAAGCCACCTGCCCGTTGGTTGCCTCTGTAACCTTACGCAGGTTACCTTCCACCCAATCGCGGTTGCGCAGATCTGCTTCGTTGGTTACAGGTACTGTTTTTACGATGCGGCTGCCATCTCCATTGGCATTGGGTCCAATTGTCAGTTCCGTCAACTTTCCGGCGGTGTTCTCAAAATACTGGTACAGGTTAGCATCAGCCGTTACCTTAATTCCGTTTACCGCCAGCAGGTAATCACCCACCTTCGCATTAACGCCTGGCTCAGTTAAGGGCGATTTTAGGTTAGGGTTCCAGTTAAGGCCGCCATATATTTTTTTAATTCGGTAGCGGTTATTGTCAATAGTATAATCTGCTCCCAGTAAGCCCCCGCTTACAGTTTTTGGGTTGTAATATTTTTCACCGTCATCGGTTATAAAGTGGTGGCCTATCACCAGCTCGCTAAACATCATTTGAAAAACAACATTCAGGTCCCTGCGGCACGACAGATCAGGCAGAAAAACAGCATATTTCTTTTTAATGGCAGGCCAGTCGGCGCCATGCATGCCGGGGTCGTAAAAATAATCGCGGTTAACGCGCCATGCTTCATCAAAAATATCGACCCACTCCGTCGGCGGGTCAATTTTTACCTGTATGGCATTTACATCAAGCTTGCCTTTGCCGGGCGCCGGCTTTTCGCCAGCGTCGCATATAAAATAATTATCGTCGGTATAGTATAGCATTTTTTTTCCGCTGGCGCTTAGACCATAACTATTCACATCCATTACTTCTTCATCCGCCCTTTTCTTCATGCTGAATTTACGCAGCTTGCCTGACCCATCCGTAGCCGTGCCATTGTCAACGAACAACAAAACATCATCGCCGGCAAAGCCTAATTGCGAATAATTACCCGCCTTTACCGGCAGGTCAACTATGCGGTTTTCCATGCCATCCAGATCAATCACCAGGCTTGCCGGTTTTTTGGCCGTATCATTTTTATTTTTATCTTTATTTTTATCTGCAGGTTTTTGAGGCTCTTCTTCTTTAGCTATAGCTTCCTCATCATTTTCTTTCAAAAAAGGCGACATGGTTTTGTTTTGCAAGGTTACCAGGTATATCGAGTTGGTTTTACGCATGTCGATATTGCTTTGGTCGAACCAGTTAACAACAGGGCCTGCATCAGTTGAAGCAAAAAAGAAAAGATATTTTCCGCTGCGCTCAAACACCGGTTCGCTGGCGTCGCTAAGGCCATCTGTAACAGGGTATGATTTCTGTTTATCCAGTGAATACAGATAGACCCTTTTAAATTGGGTGGAGGTAACTTTGGTATAAACGATCCATTTGGAATCATAAGACCAGTCTCCGAATAACTGTCTGAAAACATCCGGTGTATATAATTCATCACTGTCTACTTTCGTAATGGCGCCGCTGGCCACATCTAATATGTACAGGCTGCGCCCGTTATCGGCATAACAAATTTTCTTACTGTCCGGAGACCATTTGGGGAATGCATAAAAACCTGCGCCGTTTAGTTTGAACGTTTTAACGATACCTTTTCCATCCTGAGATTTTATATGCAATGCATACTCGCCGGAAGCATCTGAAAAATAGGCGATTGATTTACCATCCGGCGACCAGGCAGGAGATTTTTCATGCGCACCTGTGGTTTGGGTAATGTTGGTATAATCACCTTTTTCGGCCGGAACGGTAATGATATCGCCCCTGAAATCAAACACCGCTCTTGCTCCTGACGGCGAAATATCGCCGCTGCGTATATACTTGGTGCCACTTACAAAACGCGGCCTAAGCTCCAGCAGGTCTGCTGCAATGGCCACTGTTAGTTTAGTGTCAGCCGCCGTTGAAGGATTGAATAAATGAATATGACCGGCCTGGTCAAAAACAATCTTGCCATCGGCAGCCCCGGTGCCCATTACGGGAAAGTCGGTAAACTGCGTAAGCTGTTTTACCTGTTTGCCCGCAATATCGTAGGCGAACAGATTATATTCTCCATTCCTGTCACTCCGGAAGTAAATGGTACCGCCCTGCCATAGCGGCTGCATATCGTTGCAACCACCTTCAGGCTGGGGTATTTGAATAGTTGATTTATCGGCAAAAGAGAAGATGATAATTTTGCTTATCATACCGCCCCTGTAATGCTTCCACTGGCTAGAAGCATCCCCGAGCGGAGTGTAGGCTATATATTTTCCATCCGGAGAGTAGGACCCGTCAATCGCATTGGGTAACTGGAGTTGTGTTTCATTGCCGCCGGTCACCGGTACGGTGAAAAATTGCATATATCGCCGGGTAAATACGGCTCTTTGGGAAGCAAACAATATGTTTTTGCCGTCTGGTGTAAAGCCTCGGACTATATCGGCTGCAGGGTGCCAGGTAAGTCTTTTGGGTACGCCGCCTTCCACCGGAATTAAATATACGTCGGTATTGCCCTCGTATTGAGCACTAAACGCAATCCATTTACCGTCGGGAGAGAATTTGGGGTTTGATTCAACGCCCTCATCCACGGTAAGCCTGCGCGGTTGCGAGCCATCGATATTGGCCACCCAAAGGTCTTCTGCATAGACAAAGGCAATATGGCCCGCGCTGAGAGCGGGCTGAGAAGAAAGCATCCGGGTGTCTTTGGTATCAATGGCGAAGGCAGGTGTTGCCAGGGCAATCATACAACATACCGGTAGCCATTTGGTCACTAATTTTTTCATGGATGTTTAGTTTTTAAGCAGTAATTAAAGGTTCTTGATAGACTAATATAGTTATAATTTTTTAAGTGTAAGGATTGGGATAATGGTGGGATGTAGCTGATTACTGCAATTTCCAACTGCTTGCCAGGTAATAGTTCTCTATGGCTGATGAAACGCCTCAGATACAAACGATAGCACATTTGCTAAAGAAGAGCGCCAAAAGGTCCAGGTATGACCGGCATCGGTAACACGAAACTCATGCGGGATGTTTTTTTTGCGCATGGCTATATGTACCAGGGCATTGCCTTCACTAAGGCCGTCTTTGTCGCCGACGGCAATATACCAGCGTACCGCTTTTTTTAGGGTATCAGGTATATTGTTTACCAGCGCAATAACGCTTTGGTTATTATAGTAGTTGGTTACCACAGAATCCGCAATGTTTGGATTACCGCGGGTAAGCATTTTACGGGCATCGTCCTGCGCAACAGGGCCAATGTCACCGCTAAGCGGGCACGACGATGAAAACATTTCAGCGTGGTGCAGCGCATAAATAAAAGCCGCCCCCCCGCCCATGGACAACCCTGAAACTGCACGAAATTTTTTTTCGGTTTTGACGCGGTAATTTTTTTCTATAAACGGTATCAGCTCTTTAAAAAAGAAATCCTCGTAATTCCATTCCCCTGACGGATAATTAAAGAACCCGGGGTGTACGGTAAAACCATCAGGCATTACAATTATCATGGGGGTTGCGTTTCCTTCGTCTATCGCTTTATCTGCAATATGCATTACCTCCCCATATTGTACCCAGCCCGTTTGATCGTCAAGTCCGCCATGCAAAAGGTACAGTACAGGATAGCTGCGGTTGGACGTTTCATAATCGGGAGGTAAATAAATGGAAAATTTCCGGTCACGATTTAAAATTTTACTATGTACAGCCAGGTTATCAAAAACCTTACCATTTTGCGAATAACATAATACAGGGTATAACGGTAACAACATTACAAATATGGCAAGCAGTTTTTTCATTTTTGAATTAAATTTAACAATAAATTTATGCCCATTTTCGCTTTTTTGGAGTCAGGAGGAAATTATACCTCAATTGATGGTGCTAAAATTTTTGCATATAAAAACGTAGAACACATAAAAACTAATTGCATTCTATTCGCAAAAATAAATTCGGGAAAGGTGGCTGGGAAGGATATGCTATTGTATTAGTTACTGACTAAGTTATTGTTTTTTCGTATTCACCCTGTTTGTTGGGTAAACCGGATAGCTGGATCTCTCTATTCCGAAACTACCTGATACGGAGAATGTTTTTGCATCGTTGATGTACATCAGGCCCATTTCCACTCTCGAATTCAAACCCAATCCGTAACCTTTGGAAAAATTACTACCCGGATAGGATTGATTTAAAACAGGATAGGTGGATAAATAACTGGAGTTAAAAAAAACAGGTGCTGCAGAAACCCCCGCGAAAGCATAAAGATTATTATTCAATGGATAACTCAGCTGTAGCCCAACCGGCGCGGATAAAAAGCTGGTTCCGCCCCCGGCGAAAAAAACAGAGCCTGCAGATAGACCGGCATATTTGCTTAAATGCCATTTGTGATTTGAACGGCTACTGTCAACAAATTGATTGAACCCGGAGTGGGATAGCCATGGTGAGTAACCCAAACCGCTGCCGGGCAAATAAGTCTGTGCCTTTGGAGAAAGGAAAGACATCAATGCCATTATTGTCAATAGTATACGCATCCGGACAGATTATAGTATAAATATACTGGTTCCTGGGCCAAATGAAGTTAAATCTGCTTAAATTAACAATTATCCATTAAATGAGTGAGGACCTATTTTTGCCCTATTCCAATAAATGCGCTCAATTCAAATTCAAAAGATCCGGATCCAAATTGCAGGGAAAGTCGATGTTCCAATTCGTTTACGATTTGATTAAAGGAAGATGGAGCTTTTTCTTTTATCTCCCTGCCCAGAGGATGATGTGTGATATAACTGGTTATTATATGCTTTGGAGACTCCGAGTACCCCTTGAACTTCATTAACATTACCCGGTGGTTTGTGAAACCTGCCTGTTCGAAATAGGCATTTAACTGTTTTGGATCATGTAAGGCGAACGGTGTATGAAAACGGCTGGTATCCTCACCTTTAAATAGTGGTATCACGGTTTCGTCAATGATCAGTTGGAACAATGGCATATTTGCTGCCAGATCCCAGGTCGTAAAAACAAAATGGCCACCGGGCTTTAGTACACGGAAGGCTTCATTAACCCCGCCTTGTTTATCCGGGAAAAACATTAGACCAAATTGATTGGCGATCAGATCGAAGGATTGATCGGGGAAAGGTAATTGTTGCGCATCGGCCAATTGGAAGGTTATGGAAGTATCGTTTAATTTTTTCTTCGCCAGTTCCAACATATCAGGATTAATGTCGGTAGCTATAAATCCTGTGGGCGCAGGATATTTTTCTCTAAGATGTTTGGTGAGCCTGCCCGTTCCACAGGCTATTTCCAGGATGGAATGAGCAGGAAGGGCTACGATATTTGATAGTAATGCTTTTGCCGCAGGTTCTAATATGAGAGGGCCGAGATATTCTTCATAGTTGGATGCATCATTACCGATAATTTTGTATACTTCTTTGTTCATGATCCTTTATTTTAAATATACGGGTTGTAACCGTGAGTGGCATCCTAAGTAAGAGCTCAAAATGCACTCCCGCAGGAAGATAGGATTTAAAAATTAAAGTGAAGTATTCAGTAATTTATATTACATAAAATCTATATATTGCAGCAAAAATTCAATTTCTTATGTATGAAGTCCAATACTTTGTGCCCAGTGGTTATTCATCAGGCGAGGCGGCATTAGACGATGAAATCATGGCCATGTGCTCCAAATTAAAAAATGTAGATACCAAAGGCGATCAGGTGCCGAATTCTGCACTTTCGGTCCAACTTAAAGTAATGCATAATGGCACCATACTCGAAATAAAAAAACGTGGCCAGCTGGTATTCATAAATCTCTTTTGCTTTGAAACTCAGGATTTTCAGGAGCTATTTGCATTAGTAGAAAATTTATACAGCCAATTAAAACTTGGAGCTCCAAAACGCCCCAAAATGCCTACCTGGATCCATTCCATCCCTATTGATCCGGCTATTTTACGCGAGAACGAAAGGATTCTTTGCCACAAGATGACCTTATCGTTCTTCTGGGCAGTATATGCCCAACACCTAAAAAAGAGTAATACCCTGAATTAATAAATCTGTCAGGAATTACTGGTGGTATAATAGAGCGGCTTTGCAGATTCTGATATGCGAAAGGTCAGGTTAATCCGGGCTCCAATTTTTCTGCTCGTCTTTGGTACATGGTGTTCATATATGTCTTTGGTAATCAAACCATTTTGCGGATGGGGAAAAGTCTGCGTATATTTAAACGCTTAGAATTTCCTACTTAAAACCGAACCGGAATGGCAAATCGTATTGGTGAAACTTCTCCCAGGACCTATGCAAGGATCGCAGGAGTGCTTTATTTGATTAACATCCTGGCAGGCGGCATCGATGAGGCATTTGTCAGATCCAGGCTTATTGTATCAGGTGATTCCATTGCCACGGCCCAAAAAATAATGGCCTCTCAGGGTTTGTTCCGCATCAGTATTGCGGGTGATCTTATTATGCAGGTGACGGATATTCCCATGATTATGATTTTTTATGTATTGCTCAAACCGGTAAGCAAAAATCTTTCCCTGCTGGCTATGCTTTTTAATTTGACGCAGACGGCCATTTTGGGCATCAACAAACTTAACCTGCTAACGACATTGTCTCTTTTGGGAAGCTCAGCTTATCTAAAAGCTTTTGAACCGCATCAGTTACAAGCGCTGGGGTATCTTTATCTCGGTTTGCATGAATCCGGTTTTGGTATTGGACTAATATTTTTTGGTTTTAGTTGCCTGGTTACCGGGTATCTGATTTATAAATCGGGTTACTTTCCCCGGATTTTAGGCATAATGATGGCCATCGCAGGCTTGGGTTATATCATCAATAGTTTTGCATTAATCCTTTCCCCTGCCTTCGCAGGTATGTTATTCCCCTATATTCTGATGCCAGCCTTGATTGGAGAATTGTCATTTTGCCTATGGCTTATGGTGAAGGGGGTGAACGTTGCTAGGTGGAATGAGTTGGTTCCATATGGGCAGGTTCCCTGATTATTTCCTCCATCCTGTAAGAAATCCTTCCTTTGAGGTTACTAATGTCATAAATAACCCGTTACGTGACAACAAATCAACAGCAGGAGGTCTTCGAAGGGTGGCTTAGCCAGTATAAGGGGCTTCTTTTCAAAATTGTCAGGGCTTTTGCCTTTACTCCAATGGATCAGGAAGATCTTTTCCAGGAGATCGTTATCCGGGTATGGCATTCGATCCCCACCTTCCGTCAGGAATCTGCCGTTTCCACCTGGATCTACCGCATATCCATCAATACGTCCATCCGATGGGCGGGGAAGGAACGCAAACATCAACATAAAGAAACAATCGATACTATTCCGAATATCCTGCAGGAGAATATGGCGGAGGCTGATGAACGGCTGGAATGGCTGTACAGGGAAATCCACCAACTGAATGCGATCGACCGCTCCATTGCTCTGTTGCTTTTAGATGGGTTTAGTTATAAAGAGATGGCTGCCATCATAGGGATCTCTGAATCCAATATTGGTGTGAAGATCAATCGCATAAAAAAACAACTGATCAATAAATCAAAAACACCCGATTACCATGGACATTGAACAACTTCAGCAGATCTGGAACGCCCAGAATAGCCGGCCTCTTTATACTATCAATGAAAAGGCCCTGCACGACCATATCCTGCAAAAAAAGAACCAGGCCTTTCATATTACCGATACCAGTGAATTATTGTTGATCGCCGTGTATTTTGGCGCAGGAGCGTTTATTCTTGGGCTGAATTTGTTCGACCAGCGGCAGAATTTCTGGATGTATATACTGGCCGCATGGATTCTCGGCACAGGTATATATATCCTGATGAGCCGGATCCGGAGAATAAAAGGGAACAACCGGTTTGACCGGTCCATGCGGGGGGAACTCGATCATGCCCTATCCATGGCGACCTACCAGGTATGGCTTTCCCAATTCATGCGCTGGAACATATTGCCTGTTGCCTTGCTGATCCTTGCGGGAGCCTGGCATGGCGGAAAATCGATCTGGATAATAGGAGGGATGTCGGTTTTCTTTGTGGTTACCTATTTTGCCAGTGCCTTTGAACACCGGATTTACCAGAACCGGAAGAAAGATTTACAATCCTTTCAAAAAAGCCTGGAAAAGGAAGGATAGGCTCCTGTTCTTTTCCCCCTGGTTTTGGAAAAAGTCATTAAGAAAACCTAATGGCCGGTACTGGCGGTTCCTTGCCCCTGCCGATGTTCCAGCACTTTAAACAACTGATCGGTTTTCGGCAGCAGGATGATCCGGGTCCGGCGATTGGCCGCCCGTCCTTCAGGGACATCATTTGGGCCTATAGGGACATATTCGCTTCTGCCGGAGGCTGTCATACGTATTGGAGATACATGATATTCATGCTGCAGGATCCTGACCACTGAAGTAGCCCGTTTGACGCTGATATCCCAATTATCGGGCAGTATATCGGTAGGATTTGCAATACTGTCTGTATGACCTTCGACGATGAATTCAATTTCGGGATTATCGTTCAATACCCTTGCCAACCTGCCGATAACCGGTTTTGCTTTTTCAGGAAGAATATAGATATTGGTATCGCTGCTAAATAGCAGCTTATCGGAAAGATCGACATAGACGGTGCCTTTATCGACTTTTATACTGACATCCTGATCTCCGTAGCCGCCCAGCATGGCTTTCAGATTCATTACCACGACCAGGTTCACTGAATCGCGGTGAGCCATCGCATATTGCAGGTCCCGGATATACTGATCCTTTGCTCCGATATTATCCAATGATTTGTTTATACTCTCTGCCTGGGCGCTGCTGATGGCCGAAAGGTCCTGCAATTGTTTCCTCATTTGCGTATTATTATCTTTGGAAACGGTCAATTGGAGGTTAAGGTCATTAGCCTGGTTCTGCAGCGTTGTCTTCTGCCTGGCCAGGTCATTGTTCGAATCCTGGCAGGTTTTTAAGGTTCGCATCGACTGAGTATAGAGGGAATCGTTCTTTTTTGCCTCTTGCTGAACGGCTTTGAATTGCTCGCTGCTGACACAGGATCCTATAGCGGACGATAAAATAACAGAATAGAGATAGACCAGTCGCATAAAAAGGGGGTTATTATTCGGTTCAAAGATAATGAGCTAAGGCCAAAAAAGACTTCCTTTTTTCCCAATTCCCCTAGCGTAAAAATACAAACCCGATTAAACAGATCTGCCAAACAGTTTAAAATTTAGTCTGAGCCGTTTAAAAGGTTTGTCTCCTTCTGTAATAAAAATCATCTTTACCCATAGCCATTTAGTCTTTGTTAGTAAACCTTTTTTATGAGAAAATTATGTTCCCTTACGGGTAGAAAAATAATAGCAGTTTTATGCTTTTCCAGTTGTATCATTTATTCGACTTTTGGCCAAAGCAGCCAGGATGCCTCAGGCACCTCAAGTACTTCAGGCACCCAAAGTACAATGAATATAATAACAGCGGATATTATAACAGCCAATGCCAAACCCACGGTATTCCTGCAGGAAGGGGTAACCATACCCAATCAGCAATCGGCGCCTTCCTTTAGCCCGGATGGTCAAACAGTTTATCTTTCAGATAATTATTCGGTCCGGTTTTCGAATCTTGTTAATGGGAAATGGAGCAAACCAACCCTGGCGGAATTTTCCGGGCATTGGAAAGATTGGGACGCGGCACTCAGCCCGGATGGGAAACGGATAATTTTTGTTTCCAATCGTCCGTTAGCGGATTCTGCCCAGGACAAACCACAAAAGAACAATCAATTATGGTATACCGACCATCTTCCCGGGGACCACTGGTCAACTCCCCGGCATTTGGGTATTCCGGTTAATAAAGAGGGCGTTAATAATTATGCACCTTCGATCAGCAGTAAGGGAACGATCTGTTTTTGCTCCAGGCGGGGTGAAACTAAAAAAATGAAGGCATATTATACAAAGTGGCTGGGGGATCGTTATGATCAGCCTGCTATACTTTCTTTAAACGGAGACAAGGAAATTTACGATCCTTATATTTCTCCGGATGAGACTTATATCCTGTTTGTAAGTGATAGTAAACTCTTTATCAGTTATCGCCATAATGATGAATGGGCTGCCGGACAGCCATTAGGCGCGCAGGTTAACAATGGCGGGCAAAATGGTGGTCCGTATGTTTCTCCCGACGGTAAAATGCTTTATTATTCATCCAGTTCTGCCGATGGAATCCTGATGATCCCGGTAAATATTCCTAAAACAAATAATGGCTTAGGTCAACGAACGAATCCGGCAGCATTACATCATGTTATAGATACCCATTCAAAACCAGCCGTTTTTGCTCCTGGAATAGTATCGACTCCTTATGAGGAATGGTCCGTGTCCTTTACGCCTGATGGAAAAACCGTTTATTTTTCAGAAGGAACTACCTATATGGCGGTATGTTATTCAAAGATGGTTAATGGTAAATGGGGTAAACCAAAAGTGGCCTCCTTTTCCGGTCAATGGCAGGACTGGGATCCATTTCTCAGCCCGGATGGCAAACGTTTATTTTTCGTTTCTAATCGGCCGTTGGAAGGCTCTAACCTGGCACCAGTCCCTCAAAAAAACCACCTTTGGTATGTCGACAGGGATAATGGAGATAATTGGTCCGCAGCCCATCAGCTTAAAGAACCATTTAATACGGACGGAGTAAATAATTATGCACCAACGGTAAGCAGTTTGGGAACACTATATTTCTGCTCCTATGGAAGGGGAGGGCATAAGGGATGGGGAAGTTATGTGGCTAAGTGGATGGGGGACCATTTTGACCAACCTCAATTACTTTCCTTAAATGGTGACGCAGGGACACAAGATCCCTTTATTGCCCCTGATGAAAGTTATATAATATTCGTGAGCGGAAACGACCTGTATATAACCTTTAACGAGAAGGGTGATTGGAGTACGGCGGAAAAATTAGGGCCACAGATCAATAATGGAGAATCCATATCAGGCCCGTATGTTTCACCGGACGGAAAAATGCTTTATTATGCAACCGCCCGGTCGCAAGGGCTTTATGAGCGGACCAAAAATAACCGGGCACTTGATTATGATGAATTTCTGAAAGAGATGAATAATATCTACAATGGAAGACCGAATATCCTGATGATCCCTTTTCAGCCGACCTCCGCTTTACCTGTTATCGAGCCATTGTAAAAAGCTGCTTATCGATTAAATTGATCGGGAAAGAAAAGACAAGGGATTTCTTAAGCTGGCTTGAAAACAGGTAGCTCCATGCTGATGAACCATGCCTCCACAGGTATCATTTCGCCGGATTGCCCCAGGTAGACGAACCATGCATTCGATAATCCCCTGTCTTGCCTTATTTTACCTTATAAGAGGTGTTGGTGTAATTCCATTCCCAGGTTTTTCCATTGTCGTCTGAGAAGGCTTGTGTCCAGATGGGTTGGTCGGGATTGGTTTTGTCCCATTTAAAAACGACGATAACCGGTTTCCCTACCTGGAAATCCTTGGCGAAGAACAAACCGATATTATTGGTAAAAGTACCTATTACAGGAGGTTCCAGTGCGCCGCCATAAATATCGATCCAGTATATTCTCCAAAGTTTGGTCTCCGGATCGAAAGTACGGATAGTCCTGCCTTCGTAAATTTTTCCATCGGGAAGTTTGCGCAGGACGATATCAAAATTGCCCATTCCCTGGAGGGTATTAAAATTTTCTACCGTACTTTCGAATTCTGTCCATTCTTTACAATTGTTCAATCTGGAATTAAGATGTTTATTCTTCATTGTCCATTTGCCGACCAGGTAATCAAAGTCCCTGTTCGAGGAAGTGGGAGAGGGGGTGATGATCAATTCCCCTTTTGAATCAAATTTTAACGGAGGAATTTTATAATTGTCGATAATCTGCGCATTTCCGCTATGGAAGGTCGCAATTAGCAGAATTCCGGAAAAGATTTTTGGAAAGTGTAGCATTGTTTTTAATTTTGAAAGTCAATAAAAAAGCTATAGTTAATAAAATCATTGTCAGGCAGTTGTTGACGAAAACCTATTCTTTCATAAATGCCCTGTGCGATGAAATTGTCCGTTGCAGTCGTGAGTTCCACTGATTGGGCGCCTTGCTCCCTGGCGAAATCCAATACCCTCCTGATAAGGGCTGTTCCGATATTCCGTTTCCTGTATCCGGTATCAACGAACAAATCGTTCAGGATCCAGTTCTTTACCGCACGGATGGAAGAATAATTGGGATATAGTTGCGTGAAACCCACTGGAATGGAATGGCCATTCTCTTCCACAAAGGCAACAAAAAGGACAGACTCCATATTGTCCAGACGTTCCTGGATATACTTCCGGGCTAGACCCGGATCGGATGGCTGCCGGTAAAACATCCTGTATTGGTTAAAAAGACCGACCACATCATCAATCCCGGGTCCTTCAATTTGTTTGATTTTCATGTTTGATTTTCATGTCCACCAAAGCTATACCTTTACTGGATGGTCAAAATAGTCCAGTTGTAAGATTTAAGCTAATCCAGTTATGGAACTCATCAAAGAATTGATAATCATCGATAAAACCTCCAGGACACCCGTCTACCTGCAGATAACACAGGCTTTTATACAAGGCATCCACCAGGGTAAATTCAGGAAAGGTCTTCGATTGCCCGGTACCAGGAGGATTGCGGACCTCTTGAAAATAAACAGGATGACCGTTGTCGCCGCGTTTGAGGAACTGGAATTGCAGGGATGGATAGAGATGTTACCCAAAAAGGGAACCTTCGTGAAAATAAATCCGGCGGTTTTATCCCCGAAGAAGTTAAGTGAGGAAGGAGCGGCATTTCAACTGCCGGAAAAGCCTGGTTTTACTTTCGAAGAAAAAAGGATTCAGCCTTTTTTTACTCCGGATTTCCCTCCGGCGGGGAAACTTACGCTGAACGATGGTTTTCCGGATACCCGTATGGCCCCTATCGAAGACCTCGTCAGGACTATCAGAAGTCTTTCCCGGTTATCCTTCAACAAAAAATACCTGACCTATGGAGACGCGCAGGGAACGGTCTTTTTACGGGAAACACTAGCTGCCTTTTTGAACGATACAAGAGGACTGTCGGTTACACCGGAAAATATACTGATCACAAAAGGGGCGCAGATGGGTCTTTTCCTTGCTTCTTCCCTGCTGATGAAGCCGGACGGGGAAGTGATCGTCGGAACTCCCGGTTATGCACGGGCTAACCGCACCTTTCAACAAGCTGGCGCCAGGATCAACCATATTCCGGTAGATGAAGGAGGTATCGTTATGATGCGATTGGAAAAATTATGTAAAAGCAAAACAATAAAGATGGTATATGTGATTCCGCACCATCACCATCCCACAACGGTTACCCTTATACCGGAAAGACGGATTCGTTTATTGGAGCTGGCTGCCCGGTATAAATTTGCCATTATTGAAGATGACTATGACTATGATTTTCATTATGCCGGTAAACCGATGATGCCAATGGCCAGCCTCGACAGAAATGGGAATGTCATTTATATAGGGACCCTGAGCAAGTCCCTGGCCCCTGCGATCCGCGTTGGATTTATGGTAGCATCGGCAGGGTTTATCCGTACGGCCACCTGGTTACGTAAATCCATCGATTCGCAGGGAGACAGCCTGATCGAAAATGCCATAGCCGAGCTCTATAAAGATGGCACCATCGTCCGGCATATCAAAAAGTCGGTAAAATTATATAAAGAGCGCAGGGATCATTTTTGTGATTTGCTTCGCGATGAACTGGGGGATCGCCTTTCTTTCAGGGTTCCTGAAGGAGGGATGTCGGTATGGACCCATTTTTTAAAGAACAATCTGCCCGACGTGGTGGAGAAGGCTTTTAAAAAAGGCCTTATCCTGAGCGATGGCGCCGATTACGATACCGAAAAAATAAAATACAATTCCACGGGATTAGGCTTTGCCTCTTTGAACAATGGGGAGCAGGAAAAAGCAGTTGCCCTGTTAAAGCAGGTTTTGAGATGAAGCGGTAATATCATTCTTTGATGGGAATTAGTGAATCTTCACTGTGAATGGCCGGATAATCGGTATAACCCTCTTCCCCACCTTCGTAAAAGGTAGCCTGATCCGCCAGCGCTAAAGGTGTATTATGCCGGAACCTTTCCACCAGGTCAGGATTGGCGATAAAG
The DNA here is from genome assembly GCF_054461575.1 of Flavitalea flava. Lineage (NCBI taxonomy): Bacteria > Pseudomonadati > Bacteroidota > Chitinophagia > Chitinophagales > Chitinophagaceae > Flavitalea > Flavitalea flava. The sequence goes on along the minus strand of NZ_JBTLQH010000016.1, from coordinate 39,424 downwards.
GGCCTGCCGAAGGCGATCAGATCGGCCTGCCCTGCCTTCAGGATAGCTTCGCCGGAATCTGCAGTATATCCGCCGGCAAGGATCAGCAGATTGGAGAATCGTTTGCGTACTTCCGAAATAAATGGCGGCGGTATCGATGGGCGCCCCTCGGAAAATTGATTAGAAAGATGTAAATACAGGATGTCCAGTTGCTGTAAGGCATCTGTCAAATACAGGTGTGTGGCCATTTCTTCTCCGTAGGGCAGCATATCGTTCACCGTAGAAAAAGGAGAGAGTCGGATACCGGTCCGTTCCTTGCCGATGGCCGCTGTAACGCCTTCCATGATTTCCAACAGGAAACTGCTGCGACCCTCGGGGCTGCCACCGTACCGGTCCTTTCTGTGATTGGTGTTTGGATTAAGGAACTGATCGGGTAAAAAACCATGGGCCCCGTGGATTTCCACTCCGTCGAAACCGGTTTCCATTGCGTTGACGGCGGCCTGTATATGTGCCTGGATCATGGCCCGCGCACCGGTGGTAGTCAACTCTTCGGGTTCGGCCATGGGTAATTGTATATTTCCGGGTGTACGGACTTTATCATTTATCCGCAAGGGTGAAGGCGCTACCAAAGCTGTCTGTCCTTCATTGTTCAGGGAATGACCGACGCGGCCTGCATGGACCAGCTGGACGAAAATTTTCCCCTTCCTGGCATGTACTTCCTTCACTACTTTTTTCCAGCCAGCCTGCTGCGCGGTATTATAAATGCCCGGCGTATGGAGGATCCCGGTCCCATTGGGCGCTACCACGGTGTTTTCTGTAATGATCAGACCAGCACTGGCACGTTGCCCGTAATAGGTAATTGTGCCGGGGCCGGGAACCCCGAGGGGGGAACGGCGTCTGCTCATGGGGGCCATGACCATCCTGTTGTGAAAGGTTAATCCGGAAGCGACGAAAGGGTTCAGGAGCATGGTATCCGATTGTATTTTTTCAGTACCTATAATTTTTGCGGGCATAATGGTTTGTTTGCTGCCAAAATTACCTGTGTCCGGAATGGTGGAACAGTGATAAAACAAGGTTTGTTCTGTAATTTTACAGGTTATGGGGCATACCAGTTCAGCTAAGAAACAGAAAATATTACACCAGCCTTTCGACTTATTTATTTCGGATATGGAAGCCTGGAACGAGCGTCCGCTGGTCTATCATTTTTTTGAGATCGTTCAGATCCTGGAAGGCAGTGGCATGCGTGAGGTAAACAACAATAGGTTCTCTTATCACAAAGGAAGCATCTTCCTTTTTACACCGCTCGATTGCCGGGGCTTTGACAGTGCAACTCCAACGCGCTTCTGCTCCATCCGGTTCTCGGAGGTTTTTCTGGGGAAAAGCAAAAATACCCAGGAGCGGGAAAGGATCGGCTTATGGCTCCAACAGCTGGAACATATCTTTTATCATCATAACCGTTTTCAGGAGCTGCTGTTCCGGCAACCCGGAGATTGTCAGATGATCTCCGGGATACTGGAGAATATGGTGAAAGAGTACGAAAATAAACAATCTTATCATGAAGAGAACCTTCAGCATTTTGTAACGCTGATCCTCAATATCCTGGCCCGCAATGTGTCCGATAATACCAATATTTCAGATAGTCCGGCCGGTAGACCTTCAACCTCAACCGGTGAGGAATCAGAGCCGCTGATCAACCGGATGCTCGTTCATATCCGCCGCCATATCGGTAATCCCGGGAAGTTACGGATTGGCTACCTGGCTTCACAGTTTAATCTGGCTCCTAATTATGTAGGTGAGTATTTCCGGAAGTTTACCGGGGAGAGCCTGCAACAATATATTACACAGTATAAGTTAAAACTGGTACAACAACGACTGGCCAACAGCACACTTTCCATCAGCCAGATCGCCGATGAACTTGGGTTTACCGATGAAAGCCATTTGAGCCGGCAGTTCAGGAAACATCACGGTAAAAGCCCGGTTGAATATAGAAAAAAGGCGAAACCGGTATCATAAAAAAGCATTACATTCATTTTTTTTTGTTTACTTCCGGGCATAGCCGGGTTTGGTTAAGGTAAAGGGACCATGATAAATGAAAATAGGACCCTCTGATAAGGAACTGATTGCTGCTGACCGGAAAGAATTTAATGATTCCGGTTTATTAGCGCTATTGGCCGAAGACAGCCAGGTCGCTTTTCAATTAATTTTCGACCGCTATCACCCGCTTGTTTACCGTGTTGCGCATCTTTATCTGAAATCCCCCTTTGCTGCAGAAGATATCGTCCAGGAAGTATTCCTGAAAATTTGGGTACAGCGAAAGGATCTCTCCGCCATATCCTCTCTTAATGCCTGGTTGTACACCTTGACAAGGAACTATACGCTGAACCATCTTAAAAAGGTCGCCTGTGAATGGACCGCCCGAAAAAACTGGGCAGGAAATAATAAGCCTTCGTCCGGAAACCATGAACCCTCGGAAAATACGGCGGATCATAAGATCCGCAGTGAGCAGTATACCAAATTGTACAGGGAAGCGCTGGAAAAATTACCTTCCCAGCAGCAACGGGTATTCCTGCTGGCCCGGGAAAACGATCTTTCCTATGAAGCCATCGCCAGCCAGTTATCCTTATCGGTGTTTACCGTCAAAACGCATATGGCAAGGGCGCTTGCCTTTATCCGTGCCTATCTTCAACAACATAACCAGGAATTTTTCCTTCTTTTAATTATCGGAGAAATATTTTTCTAAAAAATTCAGGGTCCTTGTACTCCGAGCCTTCCTCCCGATTGTCTTCCTTATACCTGCCTTCATCCATGGGGAGCGGGAACTCAATAACGATTGTATGCAAAGCCATGAACATTTTTTATCGCTATTAGATAAATTTACCGCGGGTACGGTCAGCGCGGAAGATCAAAATGAACTTTTTTCCCTTATCGCTTCCGGGCAATATGACCATGTCCTGGCCGAACATTTTAAAGTAAGTTTTGCGGCCGAAAGCCTGGGAACCCCTTCATCCGAAAACATGGATCCCGCCAATCCCCGTTCGGAAGCCATGCAAAAGATCCTGAAGGGAATACTTGCAGAAAAACAACACCCTGTTCAAAGTCAGTATTCTCCCGATTACCTGAAAATCATCCAAGGCCATAAGTCCGGTAGTATATCTTCCGGATTTCGAAAATTCCGTTGGGTTATTGCCGCTTCTATTACCGGCCTGCTGGCTATAGGCATTTACCTGGTTGCCGGTATTGCCAGCAAACACCCTGGCAGGCAATTCAGCCATCATTTTATTCAGCCGGTAACAAAAAAAGTAAACCCATCTTCCCCACCCCTGACGATTAATCTGGAAGACGGAAGCCTGGTAATCCTGCAACCTGGCTCCTCTCTACAGGTTCCGGATCATTTTCTGGCTGACAAACGGGATGTCTACCTGGAAGGAGAAGCATTCTTTGATATCAGAAAAAATGCGGACCGGCCTTTTTATGTGTATAATGGAAATCTGGTTACCCATGTCCTGGGTACCAGCTTCTCTATAAAAACGGATCCTAAAAAGAAATCTATAGAGGTGTCGGTCCTAACCGGCAAAGTACAGGTATATGAGAACCGGGAGATTCTGCAACCTGATACCAATAAATTAAGTAATGGGGTCATACTGATGCCCAATCAAAAAGTCATTTATCAGGAAGACGATCGTCAGTTTTCCACCATGCTGGTGAGCAATCCTCAGCCTTTGGCCCGGGACAGCGCCGGCAAGGCAAACCCCAACCGGTTTGTATTCGAGGATGCGCAGCTTTCTACCGTATTCAGAGCATTGGAGACTGACTATGGGATAGAGATCATTCCTGAGAATGAAAATATAAATCATTGCCTGTTTACGGGAGATATCGTTAAACACGGACTTTACGAAAAGCTGGATATCATTTGCCAGTCGGTTAAACTTTCTTATGAATTCAACGGTACGAAGATCCTCATCAAGGGGAAAGGATGTAATTAAAAAAAAACAACCCTGAAAAAGTCATCATCTGATTCACCTGATAATCGAAATCATCACCAAAACCGTCAGTATGCATCCATAAAAATCCCGACCATATAAAAAGGTAAAACTAAAAGTAACCTACGAAAGAACCGTAACAGAGGGTACCATAAAAAAGCCGGCAATGGTGGGCATTGCCGACTTAACTGAACCCTTTCAGGTTCGATTTTGTCCGCCTCATTAATCTAACGAACAAAACTAATTGAAGTTATGAAAAAAAAGCAACTATTTGCTTCAATCCTGCTTGTCATGAGAATAACGATTTTACAGATAACCCTGGCGGCCATTTTCACCAGTACGCTGTATGCCCATAAACTTCCCGCGCAAGGGGTACTGGAAAAACCAGTAACCATCCTGGCCAAACACCTGGAGATCCGCAAGGTCATCGGGAAAGTGGAAAAACAAACTGGTGTTCGTTTTATTTACAGCTCGAGTACCATTGAAGCTGGCCGGAAAATTTCCTGTTCTGCCAACGGAAAAAAATTGAGCCAATTCATGGAAGAGTTCCTTGTGCCGCAACATATAGGTTACAAAGTCATTGATGACCAGATTCTCCTGTATCCCTTAACTCCGGCCAGTCCTTCCTCAGGCAATGACAATGACGGAGGTAATAACAGCAGTTCACCATTTAAACCTCAAAAAATAATCTCGGGCACGGTTACCAATGACAAGGGCGAGCCCTTGTCAGGGGTAAGCATAGGGATCAAAGGAACAGCGCTGGGAACGACAACCGATGCGAAAGGGAACTTCCACTTACAGATCGATCAGGATAACGCCATATTGCTCGTCAGTTATACCGGGTTCAGGATCCAGGAACTGCCCGTAGGAGCGAAAACAGTCCTGGTTATCCGGATGGCGCCGCTGGATAACCGGTTGGACGATGTGGTGGTGATCGGTTATGGGTCTGCACGGAAAAAAGATCTTACAGGGGCCATCTCCACCTTAAAAGGCGATGACCTGAATGTATCCCCTGTGGCCAGTACTACCAATACATTGGGTGGACGAATCCCGGGTCTTCAATCCATTCAGGGCTCGGGAGAGCCCGGTGCGGATGCCGCGCGGCTGAGTATCCGTGGATTTGGAACAGCCCTGATCATCGTGGACGGGGTGGAACAGGACTTTAACAATATCAATCCTTCCGAAATAGAATCCATCTCGGTCCTGAAAGATGCTTCGGCCGCTATCTACGGTGCCAGATCCGGCAATGGGGTCATTCTGGTGACGACAAAAAAAGGCAAGACCGGCAAGCCCGTGATCGCCTTCAATTCCAATTATACCCTTCAGCAATTCATCGCCCTTCCCAAAGTGGTCAACTCAGGACAGTACGCAGAGATCATGCGGGAATTCGATATCAATTCCGGCATTAACCCTAACCAGGCTGCGTATTCCGAAGATCAGATCAAAAAATATTATGCGGGGGATGACCCGGATTACCCCAATACGGATTGGTGGGATGCTGCCATGAAAAAAAGGGCACCCATTTATAAAAATGATATATCGGTACGCGGAGGGAATGAAATGGTGAAATACTATACCTACGCCGGTGTGATGAAACAATATGGCCTTGCCCGTTCGAATGATAATGTATACAACCGTTACAATGTCCGTTCCAATCTGGAGGCGAATGTTTCGAAGAACCTGTCCATGGAAATGAATCTGTCCGCCATCATCGACGATCAGACCCGATCCAATGCGGGGATTGAAGAATATGGTGGTTTTTGGAACGATTATTACTGGTCGCTCCCTACTGCCTCACCTTCCCTTCCCGATAACACCAAGGCGCCCTATGCCGGATCGGCTACCGTTGGAAATCCTATCGTGGATACGCGGTCAGGAATTTCCGGCTTTAACAGAACCAACGATCAGAATATCCGGGGCAGCCTGGCCCTGAACTATAAAATTCCGGCGATTGAAGGCTTAACCCTGAGAGGTTTTTTGGATTATCAGAGCAATCTCAATGAGAGCAAAAAATTCAACCGCCATTTTGAGACCTTTTCTTACAGCTATGCAAATAAGACCTATACGCCCGGGCTGGTCACCGGTCCTACCAATTTATCGGAAGCGGAGAACAGGTATACCCAGCTGACCCGCCAATTGTCGCTTAATTACACGGGCAATATTAACGGGGTCCATACGATATCCGCCTTCGTCCTGTATGAAGGGATCGATATCAAATCAAAAGGTTTCTGGGCCTACCGGCAGAATTTCCTGACGCCCAATATTCCCTATTTATTTGCAGGCGACCCGGCCTCACAAACCAACAGCGGTTCCGCGACCGAGTCGTCCAGAGCCAGCGTGGCTGGTCGGATCAACTATGCGTTCAAAGACAGATACCTGCTGCAGGCCACCCTTCGTTATGACGGCTCTCCCAATTTTCCGCCCAGTACCCGTTGGGGCCTCTTCCCCAGCTTTTCTGCGGCATGGCGTATTTCGCAGGAAAACTTCATGCGGCATAGCGGGTTGGTCAATGATCTGAAACTTCGTTTGAGCTATAGCAATACGGGGTATGATAATGTTGGTAATTTCCAATACATAGCAGGTTATACTCTCGGGCAGCGTCCCTGGTCGGTGAACGGAAATACCCAAACAGGGATATCGTTATCCGGTATCGCCAATCCCAATATAACCTGGGAGAATATATATACTTACAACGGCGGTGTCGATTTTACCATGTTGAAAAGTGCGCTCTACGGAACGGCCGATGTATTTTACCGGCTTCGGAGCGGTATTTTGGGTACCAGGGCCATATCATTGCCAAGTACCTTCGGTGCCACGTTGCCTTACGAAAATATCAACAGTTATTCGGACAGGGGCTTTGAATTTTCAGTGGGCTACCGGAAAAGTAACAACCGGTTCTCCTATGACATCAGTGCCAATGTATCCTATTCCAGGGCGAAATGGAAACATTATGATGAGACGGACTATACCGATGCGGATGCGATAAAGATCCAAAAAGTAACCGGTAAATGGACGGACCTGGTCTGGGGCTACCAGACGGACGGGCTCTTCACTTCGCAAAAAGAAATTGACGACCTTACCTATGTACTGGATGGTAATGCCAACAAATCCATTCATCCCGGCGACATCAAATATATAGACCTGAATGGAGATGGAGTGATCGATTGGAAAGACTCCAGGGTTATCGGGAAAGGTGGTCTGCCCAAGGTGATGTTCGGTCTTAATTTCCGGTTGGAGTACAGGAATTTTGATCTGGTTGGTTTGCTTCAGGGAGCTACGGGCAGATCTCTGAATGTGAGCCAGGGTATTGATTCACGCAGGGCGCCATCTGTCTATCTCTTCGAGAACCGTTGGACGGCAGAGAACAATAATAAACACGCCCTTTATCCCCGGCAAGGCGCCACGCCATCCAATAGTTATGGCTCTGACTATTGGCTTAAGGATGCTTCCTACCTCCGGTTAAAGGAACTGGGCCTTGGGTATAATTTCACCAGGCTGGTCAAGGGAAAGACGGGTATCAATAATCTTCGTTTTTACCTGTCAGCCACCAACCTTTTTACCATCAGCAAATTGTTGGATTTAGGCGTGGATCCTGAAGTGCTGGGGGAAACCTATTCCAAAGTGCCGGGCGCGGTTTATCCGAAACAAAAAACCTTTTCGGCCGGGATCAATCTTTCCTTTTAATGTGAAAAAAGATTCAACCGGATCATAAACTTAAAACCCATCAAGCATTCACCCGATAAACGAATTATATGAAATATCTTATCATCATAATTATATCCTCCCTGCTGCTGTCTTCCTGTCTCAAAGAAGCGCAACCACTGGACCGGATCCCCGAAACACTGGTATGGCAGGACTCTACCCTGATCGACGCCTATACCGTCGATGTATACAGCGAAATGACCTTCCTGATGAACCTTGGGGTCCAGGCATCCGACGGCTATTCAGAATTTTCCGGTAATTTTTATGCAGCCCTGACAGATGAAGCACATACCGCTTTTAGCTGGCTTTGGTTATATTATTATTTTAAGAACGGGAAAGGATCGCCCAATGATTTCGGGAATTATTCTGCCAATACTCCCTTCGATGCATGGAAGCTATATTCGACCATACGCAAAATGAATGTTTTCCTGAAAGATATCCAGACCTCGACGCTTCCTGCAGCGACGACACAGGTCCGGATCGCCAGGATCCGGTTCGCAAGGGCGTTCACGTATTTTATATTGGCGCGCAATTACGGAGGTGTTCCATTGATCACTATCCCGCAAACGGCAACGGATCCCAAGGACACACTTTATCCCAAACGTAATAAAGAGATGGAGATCTATGATTTTGCCTTGGGTGAATTGAATGCGATCATCAATGACAATGGGCTTCCCGCCAAAAAATACGATAATGCCAACCCTACTTTATATGCAGCTTTGGCGCTCAAAAGCAAGATTGCGCTTTATGCCGCCAACCTGGCGAAATGGGGTACTGTGGAGCTGGACGGAATTACGGGAGTACCGGCTGACCGCGCAAATGGCCTGTTCCAGGGTTCCTATGATGCCTCAAAAAAGATTATCGATGATGGGGTATTCTCTTTATTTAACCAGTTGCCAGGCGACAAGGCCGAAAATTTCCGTCAGTTATTCCTGACCAAACAGAATTCGGAAGTGATCTATGCAAAGGAGCTGAACGGACCAGTAAAAGGTGTCGGCGGCAACTATGATGTATGGGAATTCCCATTCGGTGCCCAGGGAGGCTGGCCGGGAAACGCTACACAGCCTTATCTGGAAATAGCGGAAGAGTTCGAGCTGACCAACGGAATGCACGGAGAAGCTGCGCCATTTGACCGTACTGCTCTCCAACAAGGTTTGTGGACATATGACCAGTTATGGGCCAACCGGGATCCCCGTTTTTTTGCCACCCTGTATACGCATGGCACCGTATTCCAGCAAAAGGGCCTGGAAATGAACCAGGATACTAAGGATATCTCCGGCAATATCGTTCAGACTCCGGGCGTGAACTACAGCGGCGGTATGAATACAGGCTTCGGTGTATTGAAGTATTGCGACGATGCCCTGATCAAACCCAATGGTAACGATACCAGGACGGATGCCATCGTATTCCGGTTGGGTGGAGTACTGCTGGATAATGCAGAAGCCGCCTTCGAATTGAATAAAGGCGGTGACGCGCTGGATGATGTCAACAAGGTAAGAGATAGGGCAGGAGTGCCTTTATTGTCCACTATTACCCGGGACAATATCCGTCATGAGCGGAAAGTGGAGCTGGCCTTTGAAAATGGCGAACGGTATTATTCCCTTAAATCCTGGCGTCTTTCTGAAACGCTGCTCTCCAAACAATATTCTGGTCTTCAATTCACCGCCGATGCGGCAAGTGGCAAGTTCTTCATCACTGTACTGCCGGATATAGACGGAGCCAATCCGCCCTTATTCCGGAAGAAGGATTATTATATCCCGCTAGGTGTTGGAGTGACGACAAACAATTCAAACCTGGTGGAGAACCCTAATTACTAAATAATTAACCGATGAAAAAGTCAGGAACCCGTGTAAGGATCACTTGCACAGCTACGCTTATTGTCTTTTCCGGGCTATTATTGCTGCAATGCCTGCTCCTTCCGGGAGAGGCATGTTCGCAATCCCCAACCTATTTCTATGTATCTCCATCAGGGAATGATAGTAATCCGGGCAGCCTTTCTCAACCTTTCCTTAGCCTCGAAAAGGCGCGTACCGCAGTCAGGGCCATCAATACGTCGATGACAGGGAATATTTACGTGTATTTACGGGGTGGCAACTACCAATTGGACAGTACCCTGAAATTTGATGAAGGCGATTCAGGGTCGGGGGGATACGATGTTATCTACAGTGCATACCCGGGAGAAACACCTGCGATCAGCGGAGGTAAACCCATTACCGGCTGGACCCTGGTCAGCGGTAATTTATGGAAAGCGACTGTGAGCGGAGTGAACGAAAAAATACGGCAACTCTATGTGAATGGGATAAGAGCCGGAATGGCCACGGGTCCAACCGTACTGACCAAGGGAGGCTACGGGGCATATACCGGTCTGCCCAATGGTTTTTTGCTGGATTCCTGCTCTGTTTCCGGCAATTATAAGGATGTAGAGGTCAACATCAAACATCAGTATGTTGATTTTTACCTTGGTGTAGATACCATCATCGCGAGCGGACCGAAAAAAGCGGTACTCATGCAACAGCCCTTTTTCTCTTATGCACAGCGGCTGGAAGGATGGGCGGCGATTAATTTCGATTCGACGGGTTCGGGTTTTCAGCAATATGTTACCCTGGCTAACGCTTCTGTCTTCCTGGGACAGCCGGGAGAATTTTATTATGACCGGGCTATGTCCACTATTTATTATACGCCCAGAGAAGGCGAGGTGATGGCTACCGCCGAAACGATCATCCCCAACCTTTCCTCACTGATACAGATCAAAGGAAGCTCACTTACCCATAAGGCGAGTCATATTCAATTCACCGGGATTCAGTTCATGCATACCAAATATCTGCTGGAGAAGATTGGTAATTCGGTGGGTTATTTTGTCGGACAGGGTGATTGCCCTTTCGTCACTATGACAGTTGCCCAGCCCTGGTGTTCCTGGGGCGCCACGACGTTCTCCGAAATAAAACAGCCTCCTGCCGGGATCAACGTGGATAATGCGGATCATATCCGTTTTGAAAAAAATACGATCACGCATATGGGTTCCCTGGGTATCAGTTTCCGAAATGGGGTGAGCAACAGCCGTATCGATGGCAATGTGATCCGGGATATCGCTTCGGCAGGTATAAATATAGGGTCGCCGCAACATGGTTTCAATGGGGATGGGGTACGGGAAGCTGAATCAGCGAGAAACAACGTAGGCACCTTTACGGATGCCAATGCCAGCGGAGGACGTGCGGTCAACGGATTAACGGCGATTGGCGATTCCATCCAGTTCGATAGCGTTAAAAATTATACGGCATCCTATCAACCCCTTAGCATCATTAAGTATTCAGCTATCAATACCGGTACGTTAAGTTTATATGTGGACGATACCTTCCGGCAGCGGATCAATTTTTACCCCACGGTCGGATCTCAGCCTTATAATATCACGTCCAGCGATATGGGCAACCCCTGGTTTATCCGGAATTTTAATTTTGAATTCGGAGATTCCGCCTGGACAAAATCCGGCGTTAACGCGATCATAGCTGACGACTCGGCCGGCGCCCTGACGGGGAGACGTTATGCCAGGATCACCGGTTCAGGATGGGTAGATCAATTGATCACTTCCGGATTTACACCGGGCAATTATTTTGATCTGACCGGGCGCGGTAAATTGACCGGAACTCCAGCCAGCGGCGCTTCGATTGGTGTAAAATGTTATAACGGGCCTACCCTGGTCAGCGATACCATGCTTAAGTTTCAGACCGCACGTGCCTACTATAAATACCAATCCTTCCGTTTCCAGGTTCCCGGAAATACAACAGTTTTGGAAGTATACGTATACAATGGAGATAACAATACTACCTTTTCGGCAGACGAGCTTTTTTTATCTGATGCTGGCAATGGTTCCTATGGGTCTTACCTGCCCGGTCCCGGATGGGCTCCGACGGCAAATAAACTATCGAAAATAAAGCTGAAACGGGATTCCGCCGATGTAGGCGGCCCCATAATTATCGATCATATCGGAGGAGGGGAATTTACTTACGGGAACGAAGAGATCTGTAAGAGGGATACGGTAGATAATAATTATATCCGGGAGAACTCTTTTAATTTCCGGTCTTCCCCCGTGATCATGGCCCATTTCAGCGATAGCCTCCATATCGATCACAATGATATCGATCACACTCCGTATACAGGCATCTCAGAAGGCTGGGGATGGAACTGGCCGCTGACGCCCTTATCCGGTAATAATACTATCGGGTACAACAGTATTCAGCATGTAATGGAAACGCAGTATGACGGAGGCGGTATCTATACCCTGGGGCAACAGCCCAACAGCAAAATGTTGAATAATTATATCTATGGAGTCAATGAACAATATGGCGGGCTTTACTTCGATGCCGGATCACAGGGTTTTAGCATTTTTCTCAATGTGGTGGAAAATGTACACGCGAACGTTCCCTGGCTTAGATTAAACTATTATGCATATATCAACCAGGCAGACAGCAATTTCCGGGATAATGGTACCAATAATACCGAGTTTTTGTATGATAATCTGTATTCAACGGTTACCCATACTTCTACGTACAGTCCCGGCTCCCGAACGGCCAGGGCGCAATCTATTGTGGACTCAGCCGGTCTCCAGGATAGTTACAGCAGTATAATCCCCACCAGTCAGCCTTATGAGAAACTGCTGGCCAATCCCGGATTTGAATCCGGATCAGCTTTCTGGACCAATTTGGGCAATGCCGGTGTGCAAAACAGCGCCGCCAACAGCGGCAGCAATGGCATCAGTATTACAGGGGCCGGAGGGTTCAATCAAATTATCAATTCCGGGTTCACTATTGGCAATACGTATACGATCAGCGGTTTTGGAAAAATGAGCAATACCGCCGGTAAGGGAGTGATTGGCATAAAATGCAGGAACGCTGCCGATAGCGTGTTGCTGGAAGAGGATTTGTCCTTCACCACCGAAACCAGTTATGTACAGAAGAACGCTTCCTTCATTCCGCCCGCCGGAACGGTAAAAATAGAAGTCTTTGCCTGGGATACGAATAGCAGTGCTGTGTTTTCGGCCGATGATCTGCAGCTATCCGGTACTGTTCAACTGGCAGCCAATCCCGGTTTTGAAGAAGGGAAGGCCGGCTGGACCAACCTGGGTAATGCGCTCATCCAAAATAACCCTGCCAATGCCAATGCCGGAAACTACAAAGTGGTAGTGACCGGGACCGGTGGTTTTAATCAGACCCTAACCACCGGTTTTGTTATTGGTCACACCTATCATATTAAGGGGCTGGCCAGGATGAGCAATACGGGAGGCACCGGTTTTATTGGGGTCAAATGTCACAATTCTTCGGGAACGGTCCTGCTGGAAAGGAATGTTCAATATAACACCGAAACTACTTATGTGGAAAAGGATACCTCTTTTGTTTTGCCGTCCGGAACCACAACGTTGGAAATATATGTTTGGAATGCCAACAACAATGCTTTGTTGTATGCAGACGACTTGCTGGTTACAGATCAGACAGTAAGTAATCCGGGTCTTGAAAGTGCGGGTAACAGCTGGATCAATCTGGGTAATGCCGTAATTCAGAATAATTCCGGCAATGCCAATACCGGATCGTATTCGATCCTTACCTCCGGTAATGGGGGCTATAATCAAATTATACGATCCGGGTTTATTGCGGGCAGACATTATACCCTCTCCGGTTTTGGAAAAATGAGCGGAAGCATCGGTTCGGGCAATGGTCATATCGGTGTGAAATGCTGGAGCGCCGGAAATAGTCTTTTGCTGCAAACTGATCTCGTATACAGCACCGAAACGACTTATACCCAAAAGAAAGCTGGCTTTGTCATTCCCTCCAACTGCGCCTATCTCGAAGTATATGTTTGGAATGATAATGCCTCGGCGGTGATCAGGGCAGATGATATTGAGTTGAGATAAACTACTTAACCATCAAAACAGCAGCTATGAACAAACTAATATCTATGGCTCTTTTCTGCCAGCTAATTTTTTCGACCTCCTTTGCACAAAATGAATTGTTCGTCAAAACGATTACCGGCGGAGGGTCTTTAAGATCTCTGCAAACCCGTACCCTATCCAAACTGCCCCTGGATAACCGGGACCTGGGTCCATATCTGGCTGCAGCCGGGTGGACCCAAAACCCGCGGTCCGGCGAACAGCAACTGATGCGCAGTTTGCTTTATGTCGATCTCAGCACCTTGCCGGAAAAAGCAGTGATTCACAAGGCAACGCTTTTTCTTTTCGCCAACCGTAGTAATTATATCGGGAATATTGGCAACCCCATGTATGGCAACCGGAATGAACTGGTATTTGAAATGGCAACGGGCAAATGGGATGCAAAAACCATTTCCTGGGCCGGGCAGCCTGGTGGTAAAGGCGAAGACGCCCGTAAACTGAAGCAGACAGCAGGCACTCTGCAAAACGACAGCGTGGATATTACTCCTTTTGTGCGTCATTGGATAGACAAACCGGATGAGAATAATGGTATGATCATGCGATTGGAACAGGAAAAATCCTATAGTACACTCAGGATTGCCCATTCATCGGTCAATGTGGCCATAGACAGATATTCCTCAGGGCTTTCTTCCTTCGACCCGCTCTCATTCTCGTCTCTGGCCAATTCCCGGATCTACTACAGCGAAAATGCGCCCGATTCGTTGCAGCCGCGTCTGGTTATCCTGTACTCGTTAAAAATGGAGAACAAGGTCAGGTTATATCCTGTTCCTGCGTCCACTTCGCTTACGTTAACTGTTACGGCAGACAAGGATGGTGAGGCTATCTATGAGATCCTGGATGCTGCGGGCCATACGGTAAGCATGCAGAATGCCGCCATCGGCAGAGGAAAAAATATCCTTGCTGTAAAAGGGGTGACTTCACTGGGTAGCGGATTCTACACGCTGCGTCTTCGGATCGATAACAACCTCACGGTTAAAAAATTCACTATTCTGAAATAACAGCCAACCCAATGGGTATTCGGCTCTTTCGGGGAAAAACAATTTGTGCATGAAAAGGAAATTTGGGAAAACAAAGCTTTGTTCCTTAAAAACGATTTTAGGGTACATGATCATAGGGTACCTGGTATTTATTGGGTTTCCGGCTTTTGCTATAGCGCAACCTCAGAAAAACTCCATCGAAGAAACCATTAACCTGCCCTGGAGTAAATTATTCTATATCGAACGCTGCAACGGGAAATATCACATGGGAGATTCTGTCAGCCAGTATGATGGAAATAAAAATTTTAAATACCTCACGTTCGATATATCCAATAACAAAGTGCTTGCGAATTTGGGAGTTCAGGGTACCTTGAAGAACATCTCCATGTACCGGAATTCCTATTTCGCCAATGCCGGCCCGAAAGCGGGCTCTTCCGGGGGATGGCCCGGTGTATGGGCAGGGAAGGACAACAGCAGTTTCGGTCCCTATTCCTTTACGTTAGGGATCGATGGAAAAAAAATTGACCTGGATACGGTTGGCTGGGATTTTAAGACCGGGTTGCTGGATAATCTTTTCCCAATTACCCATTTCAAGGCACCCAATGACCGTTTTACAATATCCCTTGTGGCCTATGCCCCCTTATCTCCTGATGGCGCCAGACGCATACGTGGTCTTGTATATGGATTGCTCTTAACAAACAATGCCGACCGGACTTTATCAGGAGCCGTATATCTCCCCCGTTTATTTGCAGGCGACCGCCAGAATTACCGGGAGGAAAGAACATCATGGGCTTTGTTCGATCCCTATGATTTTGAAGTATCGCTTGGCGATACTGCCATCAGCCAGGATAGTGTCGTCTTTAACCTGGCGAAAGGACAGTCGGTCTGGGTACCTGCCATAATCAGTATGCTCGGAGATAATGCCGTTCAGGAAATAAATGACAATACCTCTTTGAATTGCCTGAAGGATACCCGGAGCTATTTCCGAAAGATGATGGGCAATCTGCAAACGCCGGAAGACCCCTATCTCGGAGAATTCTATGAACGACAGGTCATGGGTATATTCGGCAGCCTGGGAATGACGGAGGCCGGCAAAATTGCCGGATCGAACTGGGGTAGTTTTCCGACCACCCGGCAGATCTGGATGAAAGATTGTTTTTATTCATCCCTGCCATTTATGCAACTGGACCCATTGCTGGCACAAAAACTCATTTATTGGTTCCTCGAATTTGGAGTAAGACCAAACGGGACCACCCAGCCGGGAGGTGTTAGCCATTCTATCGGTCTCTCCGTCTCTTCGATACTGCTGGCTGCTGAATATTATACCTATTCCGGAGATAAGGCATTTTTTTCCCGTGACTCCACCCTTAGAAAGACCTGGGATACTATCATACAGCAATTGATAACTTCCAGGCAGGATAGTTCCGTCTGGCTGTTCCCATCCCGTTTCATATCGGACGGGCCTATCGATGCTGATTATCATACAGGTTCCAATGTTTGCGCCTGGAAGGCTATGAGGGAATATGCCCGGCTACTGAAAGAGGTCTACTGTGACACTGTGTCCGCTATATATTATGCCTCCGTTGCCGAAAACGTACATCAGGCAATCCTGCAAAAATGTACGGTGGACGGTCCGTACGGAAAACAGTTCATCGAAGGCACTTACCGGGATGGAAGGAAGCCTCCTATGGCCAGCGATGGGGAAGAATCGGATATTACCCTGATGCCTTATTATGGCTTTTTATCCCAGGACGATCCCGTTTACCTGAACTATATGAAATTTTCCTTATCGGAGCATAACCTGATTTTTGAACCTCAATTGCATGCCATAACCTGGTTTGGAGTTGCTTCCACGGCACCTGGCTATGTAAAGGGTATCTGTGCCGGTACAAACCGAAACGATCTTTTTAATGAGCACGGCTATTTTAAAGAAATAAGAAAGGTAACAGATGCGGACGGCTCCATCTGGTGGTGGAGTTATGGCTGGGCAAAGGAAGAAATGACCGGTTTTGAGCGGTCAAAACAAGTGCCGCCGTATGGACAGCTGGTACGAGGGGTGCCTGGTAAATCGGGATGGTTTTCCGGTGTTTATGCTTCGGTCTTCCGGTCACGTTTTGCAGGGATAAGCTATGATGCCCCTGCTAAAAAGTTGAATTTTTCACCGTTTTCACCTTCGACACCTATTTCCTGGACAAATGTTCCGGTGGGGAAGGACCGTTTTAATCTTTACTATACCTTCACCGAAAGAGAGATAAAGGCAGCGGTCGGGAACCTTAACCGGGAACTGATACATACAGATATCACCGTTCCTTTGGATCCGCGCTGGAAGAAATACGAAGTAAGTGTCAATGGAAAGCCGGTCACTGCCTTTCTGAAAATCGTTTACATGGCTCAGCCGGCCATTCGTCTGCAAACGACGATAGAAGCCGGAGCAGGAACCGATATACGCATCATAAAAAAATAGTCGAAACCGACTCCTAATATATTTAAAGCCTGACAGCATAATTATGGCCTGACAGCCTGAACAAATGGATACCGTAATTAGCCGATGAATACGATAGTAAGGATTTTTGCCCTCTTAATTTTATGTAGCTGTTCTTCCTTTTTTCTGCAGGCTCAGAAAAATATACCCTTACCTGTAGGGAATTATTTTACCGTACGGTATGGATTAAAGAACGTGTATGCCCTGATCAATGAAAATAAAACCAACCCAAATAAAGCCGTTCGGGTCGCTTATCTCGGAGGCTCCATAACTTACAATCCCGGCTGGAGAGATAAAGTAGATTCATTTTTGAAAAAAGAATTCCCGTCAACGGCCTTTCATTTTATGAATGCCGGTATTCCTTCCCTGGGAAGTTCAGCCCACGCCTTCCGGTTGCAGCAGGATGTGCTGGATTCAGGAAGGGTTGATCTGTTGTTCGTTGAAGCAGCAGTAAATGACCGGGCCAACGGGGTGGATAGTCTTTACCAGGTACGCTCCCTGGAGGGTATTATCCGGCATGCCAAAAAAAGCAATCCGCGAATGGATATCATTCTTATGGCTTTCGCCGATCCTGCCAAGACAAGCGATTATGACGAAAACCGGATCCCTGTTGAAGTGACCAATCATGAGCGAATCGCTGCCTATTACCATCTTCCCTCCATCAACCTCGCCAAGGAGGTACGAGACAAAATGCGGAATGGGGAATTCACCTGGGAGGGTGATTTTAAAGATCTTCATCCTTCGCCTTTCGGTCAGCAATTATATTTTGCCACTATCCGGGATTTGTTGCTGGCTTGTTTGTCTTCGTCACTCCATTCAACGGCTAATGCTGTTCCTGGGACCCTTTCCTCTAATGCGAAGCAACAGCTTTCCACTTCAGTTCCCCTGGCTTTGGACAAATGGAATTTTGCTAACGGGAGATATTATCCGGTAAATAAAGCCAGCTTTGGCAGCGGCTGGGCCCTTGAAAACAATTGGACTCCGGCAGATGGATTGCCCACGCGCGATGGATTTGTGAATCGGCCGATGCTGGTATCTTCACGGACCGGTCCCACCATGTCCTTAACATTTACAGGTACCGCGATTGGTATGGCGCTTATCTCCGGCAAAGATGCAGGAATCCTTGAATGGTCGGTAGATGGAAGTCCCTTCCGGCAAAAGGATCTGTTCACCCAATGGAGTACAATGCTTCACTTACCCTGGTATATTTTATTGGAAACCGGTTTGAAGAATAAGATACATATCCTGACGCTTCGTATGGCAGACGGCAAAAACCCAAAAAGCAGCGGGAACGTTTGCCGGATCGTACATTTTTTAATAAATCAACCCTAAAAGAAGGAGAGCAAAATATGAAATTCAACCTATTGATCTTCTGTTTTCTCCTGGCCGTTTATCAGGGATATGGGCAGGATATAGAAAGATGGGACAAACACAGTGCCGGGGGTGGCAAGTTACATCCGGGCTTACAGTGGTTCAAAGAAGCAAAGTTTGGAATTTTTGTTCACTGGGGTTTGTATTCCATGCTGGAAGGCCATTGGAAGGATAAAGATTATTATGGCAGCGGGGAGTGGCTGATGTACAGGGCAAAAGTACCGGCTGCCGAGTATGCGGCCGTAGCCGGGCGCTTTAACCCGGTTGAATTTAATGCGCAGGAATGGGCAAAATTTGCGAAGGATGCCGGGGCGCGTTATCTTGTGATCACCGCCAAACACCACGAAGGGTTTAGCATGTATGATTCCAAAGTCAGCGATTATACAATCGTCAAGGCATCCCCATACAAAAAAGATCCAATGAAAGATCTTTCATCGGCCATCCGGGCTCAGGGCCTTCACTTTGGGTTTTATTATTCCCAATACCTGGACTGGCATGAGCCCAATGGGGGCGGCAACGAATGGGACTTTAAAGAAGGGGAGAAGAATTACCAGCAGTATTACCGTGAAAAATCCATTCCCCAATTAAAGGAATTGATGACAAATTATGGTCCTTTGGGTATCGTTTGGTTCGATATGCCCGGCGGCCTGACCAAAGAACAGACCCAATCCATGATCGACAGCCTCCATCTCCTGCAGCCCAATGCACTCTTCAGCAGCCGGGTGGGACAAGGTTTGGGTGATTATATGGATTTCGGCGATTCCGAAACTCCTTCTGCCCCTATCGATGATGCCTGGGAGTCCATCTATACGCATAATGATTCCTGGGGTTATATCGCCAATGATAAAAATTTCAAATCTCCCGAAGAAATAATACGGTTACTCGCCACAGTCGCTTCCAGGGGTGGTAACCTGATGCTGAACATCGGGCCCGATGGAAGGGGGCGCATACCGGAATATTCACAAAAATATATTCTCGCAACAGGTGCCTGGCTGAAAAAATTCGGTGAAAGTATTTATGGCAGCTCCTATGGTTTGATATCGGCCCAACCCTGGGGCGTGACCACTTCCAAACCTGGCAAATTGTTTCTGCATCTCTTTGAACGTCCGGAAAATGGCCTGATCTTCGTTCCCGGCATGAGTAAGGCGGTTATAACCCAAATCTACCAGCTTGATAATAAGAAACCGCTGCGGTGGTTTAAAAAAGATGGCAAACTCTGCATACCTGTTCCTGAGCTTACCGATAAAAGAAATACCGTGCTGGCCATAACCTTTACCGGTCATTTACCCAAACCCGACCCAAACCCGCCTGTCGTCGTTTCCTCCCAATATAAATTGAATACGGTGAACGCGGCTTCCGGGAAAGTACATGGCAGGACTACGATCAATACCCTGACCTTCAGTCATTATTTCGGAGACTGGAAACATACACCTTGCGTGGGTAATATGAAATCGCCGGATGATGTTATTGAATTTACCGTCAGCATTTCCGATCCGGGCGACTACAAACTATTCCTGGAATACTCCTGTCCGGAAGAGAACGGCAGACAGGAAGGGGTAGTAGAAATTGGACAGGGAGGGCAGATCGGGGAGACAGTAGTTAACCCGCCTGGTAATCAGGAGTACCATTTTGAAACGTTGAGAACTTCGGCCTATTCAGAGAATGAACCCTTGCTATTTCTTAAGCATCCTGTTGCCATTAGCAGTATAAAGGCTCCCGGCCTGTACACGATACGGATACATCCGCTGAAAAATGGTAAGGAATTATTTCAGTTAAAGGCCCTCTTGCTGGAACCGGTGAGGTAGTCTGATTGTTAATTTTCAACGATGTCCGCCAGGGCCTGGAACAAGTTCAAAGGATTTTCGGCGATCCTGTTACACAGGTAGAGATACCATTCCCTGCCATATACAAAGTACATTTTGACTGGGTAACCTTCTTCTTTAAGGGCAATTAATTGTTCTGTCTGAATGCCGTAAAGACTTTCAAATTCATAAAGATTTTTATCCGTCTTATGTAAATCAATCAGTTTTTTGGCTTCCTGCTGGATCTCCCCGTGATGAGTGGCAATCGAGCATTTATGTTTATGAGATAATAACTGATCAACATATCCCAGATAAGCTTCATTCAATTTATTCCCCCTGGGCATGGAAAGGCCTTCTACGGTTTCGAAAGCGCCTTTAACGATCCTGATCCTTCCTTTTTCCTTAAGAAGGTCAGTAAAATCATCTTTTGTTCTATACAAATAAGCCTGTAAAGTAATGGCCAGGTTATCGTGAATTTTTGCGGCTTTTTTGTAGGTTTCAAGGATAGCATCCGTTTTATCTGTTTCCTCAGCACTGATAATAACCTCGATATTTTCCCTGGAAGCTGCTGCACAAATGGCCATTAAATTATTAAGACAAAGCTCTTCGGAGATGATCAAACCAATATGCGACAAATCGAGCGATATGGTGGAATGTAAATGCCGGTTCGTAATTTCACTGCCAATGTTAATGAATTCATGGGTTACCTTTTGAGCATCCTGTTCGGTTTTGGTGTTTTCTCCCATGAACTCTATGGAACATTTAATGGCATTTTTGTTTTGTTCAATCACCTTGACGATTGTTTCGTCCAGGGTTTCGCCTCCAATATACCGGTTAGCCGCCTTTTTTAAGACCTTAAACAAATGTTCATTGCCTAGTATAAAATCTTTTGCTTCTTTGTTTAAAGCGGCCTTTCTGAGTGCTTCAGCACCTAAACTCAATAATTTATCCATAAAAAAATGACAACAGTATAAGAAGGAATAATAATTTGGAAACGGGAACCAAAGCTATATAATAATCGATAAACTCCTTATGCCGGAACTATAGAAAGAGCGTGCCGGAATATGTTCAGCGGATCCCAACGGCCCTTCACCTGCTGCAGCCGGGAATAATTATCCTTATAATAAAGAGAATACCACGGAACGCCTGATTGGTTCCATTCGGGATCGGCGAGGTCAGTATCCGGGTGATTGATCATAGCTCCGTCGGTCTGTTCGTTGGGTATGGGCACCCCTCCCGTAGTAGCAAAAAGATCCTTGTAAAAGGAGCGGACCCAGGCGAGCGTATGAGCCTCATCCTTAGGATCACCCCAGCCTGCTGAACATGCGGTATCGAGGATACAACTTCGTTGGGCCGAGGCGGTGGCTTCCGGGGACACCGTATTTACCTGACCACCGTAGGTGGCCAGTCCAAGCCCGCCTCCTATGATGTCGGTGGAACTGAGATAACGATAGGCTGTAGCGATCTGGCTTTCGGTAAAAGGTTGACGAAGGAAAGCATCCTTGACCTTCACTAAGGCAAAGCCAATATCCGGTCTGAATAATTCGGGAAAGGGGTTGAGGGCAAAACTTAGCCAGGAGGTTTCTTCAATCTGCCTGGTATAGGAAAGGCCCATGTCTACCGTTATGGCAGCAAGATGTTCATCGATGAGTTGCACAGCCTTTGCACCGGCTGTGGACAGCCCTTTTATCTCCAGTTTGCCGATGGTGCGATGGTTAAGAAAAAGCAGGCTGAAGAGCTGGTTATAAGGAGAATCAGGGTTGCTGTTCTGCAGCGTCCAATTTCCGAAGTTACGTACCAGCCGTGAGAAAGATGTCTCGTCGAAGGCCTGCCAGTCCCATCCAACCCGGAAGGTAGTTATGGATTGCGGGGCTTTGGGAAGAGCGGTAGCGGGATCTGATCCAGTTACATTGGGAGAACGGAACCAGTACCGGGTCACGATACCGAAATTGCCCCCGCCTCCTCCGGTATGCGCCCACCATAGCTCCCTATTAGGATCGGAATGTTCGCGCGTGGCAATGACACTATGAGCGGTTCCGGCAGCGTCCACCGTCACCAATTCCACTCCATACAGATGATCGGCTGCCAGTCCATACTCACGGCAGAGAAAACCGAAGGCCCCTCCCAATACATGACCACCCATGCCGATGGCGGGGTGCTCGCCTGCAGGCAGGACCACACCCCATTCCAGAAAAAGCCTGCGATACATTTCACCTACCGTAGCGCCGGCCTCTACGGCAAAAGCCGTTTTTTCCGGATCATAACAGATATCAGTCATCAGGGACATGTCAATGAGCACCTTAACCGTGGGATCTCCTACGAAACCTTCCAGGCAATGGCCGCCGCTGCGCACCACCACCCGCAACTTATTGTTTACCGCATCCTGTAGGGCCGCCACCACTTCACTGGTAGAACTGACAAGGCGTATATAATCGGGTTTTGCTATAAATCGTCTGTTGAACCCCTTCCGGGTGAGGTTGCCATAACGGGGATCGGCAGGAACAATCTTGTCCTGGGAATGTTGATTGTGGTGCATTGAATTGGTCATAGGTATGGTTTATCTAAAATTAAAAAAAAAGACTGATTATAAAATCAGTCTCTAAGTTAATTAAAAGTAATTCAGGTCTATTCTTATTACTGTTTTAAATACGTTAAAGGAGAATAAGAATTATGTTCGATTTGTTTCGAATATTATTGTGGTTCCTGATTGTAATTTAATTCAAATCCGGATCTGTTCTGACTCTCAGTAAGGACCTCTTGCAGGATTTCAGGCTGATTCTCCGCAGCAAGCGTCAAAACCCTATTCAGACCGGAAAGGGTTCCCAGGTCCCCGGGACGAAGCCAACCGACAATAGGATCAGATGGGCCGACAACGGTGGAATGACTGTACTTCCGGTTGAATTCAGCGGCAGCCTTGGCGGCTTTTTCAATGGCGGCCCGCTCTTCGTCAAAAAACGATTGCGGGACATAAGTGAGCTGACCATTTATCGGGATGGGCATCGCAGTATGGAGAATATGGCCTTCACCCCCCTGAAGCTGTTCTTCGATGAC
Source organism: Flavitalea flava (assembly GCF_054461575.1). Classification (NCBI taxonomy): domain Bacteria; kingdom Pseudomonadati; phylum Bacteroidota; class Chitinophagia; order Chitinophagales; family Chitinophagaceae; genus Flavitalea; species Flavitalea flava. The sequence continues at coordinate 16,142 of NZ_JBTLQH010000016.1, read as the reverse complement.
CACATAGACGATAAAATTGCGGTCTTTCGGATCTGCCTCGATCTGAAGAAGCATACGGTCTGCCTTCCAATCCAGCTTATATGTAATGGTAACATCCTCTTCCTTCAGCTCCCGGTGCTCTCCTTCCCAATCCTGTGAGCCATCGAGAAAGGATAATCTGGGAAAGCTGTTTTCAAAAAGGACATCGCTGACATTGCCAAAATGGGCGCCGGGAACAACTTGTTTGTCGAAAGCGAGTTTGGGTTCGTTGTTATCCGCGGTAGTCGTTGTGTGGCCAAGACCGCGCAACGTTGCTTCGGTCTTTTCCACCGGAACAGTGAGAGAAAAGGGAGGTTTTATAGGGATGTACCAATCGAAAGTATGCGCCTTAAGCTGGATGGTAAATTCCTGGTGTGGGTAACCCTCGGGCTTACTATGTCCTTCGAGCAGCGGGTCTACGGTGAAATCCAGAGCCCCATCCCGTTCATCGAAATGTAGTTCCATAAAATCCCGGTCATTAAGGACAGGTTCATAGTGAAGAAATTGAACAGAACTATAAAGAGGTTCGCGCCAGCGCGATGGGGTTCCCCAGAAAGATTTAAGCGTACGCAGCCTGATTTTATATTCAATCGGAAGCACGCGATTAAGCGGTTGTGTCCAGATCTCCACCGAGGCAAGACATTTTTGCGGTTCGCGTATCGCCGGTGACGTGATTTTTCCGGTTAAGGGAACGGGTTCGCTTTCGATGGTTACAGATTGTTTCTCCAATGGATGGCGATTCAGTACAGGAGTAAAGATCTGCACAGTTTGACTGATATCGGGATCCGTTGTTTCGTGACGAAGGAGTGTCATCAGTTGTAATAACTGGGGATAACCGCTAACTGCCAGCAGATCCGCATAATCCGATTCCGATTGGGCGTTGGCTGCCGCGGCGCATTCATCGGGATTGGTGATCCGGTACCCGTCGAATTTACTATCGGGACCATGCGAAATCGTCAGTTTAGCCGGCGGAATCCAGCGGAAATCCATGGTGGCTTTTCTGGTTGTCCGCTGCCATCCATAAAATTCAGCCTTGAAAAGATCCGTCAGGAAACTGGCAAAAAACAGGTTATCGTGATAACGCAGGTCAAGCGCGCCTACGGGGAACCGGCTGCAGGTAGGGGAAAGGACAATGGGTTGAGGATTAAAAAAATCATCGGTCGTGATGACCTCTGCGGGATAGAGTAATACATTAAAATCGGCCGCTGTATAGATCGTTCTGGCAAGCACCTCCGAACGCATATTCTCTGCTAAATTCCCGATAGCATTGGCGAAATCATGCAGGCTATCGCGGTATATGCCTGTCGATCGATACTCGGGGGCCAGGGCTTGTATTCCGGCCAGGAAGGCTTCAGCTGCGTAGGACGCGAGGGGGACCATCAGGCGGTGATCGAATTCAAGGGTTCCAGTCTGCGGGAGCCTCGCCTGGACCGGTGGAGTTGACGGGCCGCCCGGCAGAAGGAACAACTGGTGTTGCATCAGGGCCCAGATCTGACTATGCCTGGAAGGATCGAAAAGTGTCATCCAGCTCTGTACATCGAGCAATGTGGCCAGTTTCGTCCGGTTTTCAATAACGGAAGCATTCAACTGAAGGCTTAAAAAATTAAGGTCGGAGGGGCTGGGGTTGGTATTGTTAAGGCGGTTAACGTAATCGTGTGCGTCTCCCACCATCTCAGCGATTGCCACGCGACCCTGTATCATGGTTTGGCCTTGGAGCGTCAGGGCAATTGCCTGGAATTCCGCGTCAACATCGTTGAACCGCTTCTCGACCAATCGCTCGAATTTTGTAGGTTCGTCACCGCCAAATAATTTGAATACCCTCGCAAGATCAATTGCAAAACTCGCGACAAATAAAATCGGGGCAATAGTACCCGCGATCTTGCCTATTGTAGAAAGCAGACCCAGAAGCGCGTCTAAGTCGATGGTTGCCCCTGCCTGGATCAAAAGGCCGTATATTTCATTGATGTCCTTAATGACCTTTTCACTTTTATTGACGCCCTTTAGCGTGTCGGCCACCGCCTTGAGGGAATCGGCCGCTTTCTTTGGGTCGATGGGAAGCTTGAACGGGGCTTCGTAAATTATGGAGACTGGCGCCGGGCCGTGAGTAATATTGCCATCGCTGTCGAGATAGACGCCGTTACCGAGATGGAGTGCGAATGCAGGATTTGTCATGATAATTTTTTTGGTCAACAAATATATCATGGACTAAAGGCCTTCACAATCCCATAGACATGGTAAATGTGTAGGGGGGCAGGTAATTTGCTACCATGAATATGGTAGAGGAATGGTTAAAGTAAAAGGAAGAGAACTATTTTTTGCCGAAGCGGGCATTGATTTGTGCGCGGGAGTGCACATTGAGTTTCTGGTAGATGTTTTTGATATGCGAGTTCATGGTCTCAGGGGAGATAAAACATTTCGCGGCTATTTCCTTATAACTTAAGCCCTCTATAAGAAGTTCCAGAATTTCATGCTCCCGTTTGGTAAGATGAAAATCGGAAACCTCAGGCTGTGGCTTTTTTTTATGAAAATATTCCATAACCTTTTTGGCAATGAGCCCATTCATGGAAGCCTTACCTTCGCTAAGTTCTTTAATGGCATCGAGAATTTTCTGCGGCGAATCCTTTTTTAGGAGATAACCATTGGCCCCTGCTTTAATGGCAGCAAATATCTTCTCATCCTCTTCAAAAACGGTCAGCATTAAAATCTTTATTTCCGGGAATACTTCTTTTAATTCAATGACGCCGTCGATGCCGCTTTTGCCAGGCAGGTCTATATCCATGATCAGGACATCGGGCATGTCTTTGACCACATCATCGATGATATTACGGCAATGTTCCCGTTCAAAAATGACCTCGATATTATCTGATCCTTTGAGGATCAGTCTAAGCAGATCCCGGTAACGGCTCTGGTCTTCAATAATAGCTGTTCTGATCATTACCTGTAAATTTTATATGGGCTATTCCTGCTTTAAATGCCCTGTTCTTTGTAAGAAAGACTGACGATCGTTCCCGATCCTACGCCATTGATGATGTGAAGGACCGCCGGCAACATGGCCGCTCGCGCCAGCATATTATTAATGCCCGATCCTTTTGAGGACAAACCGGCTGCCTGCCCTGGCAAATCCTGTCTAACTCCCGACGCATCATTCCCCTGTTGAAATCCCTTGCCGTCATCTCTGATCGTGATGGTTACTTCATTACCCGAAAAACCAACATGAGAGTAGATGTTATTCCCATAGGAATGTTTTACAATGTTATTTAATGTTTCCTGTAAAATGCGGAAAATGATAACCTGTTTTTGTAATTCAATGATGAACGGGGTCCCCTCTTCTGAATAATGTACAGCAAATAAATTCGTTTTACGGACTCTTTCCAGTTCCGTGAGAAAGGAATTCTGCCAGCCTAGACGGGTGATGTTTTCAGGATTCAGGCTACGGGAAATGTCCCTGAGTGTATCCATGGCCTCATTTAATAAACTATCGACCTCGGAAAGTTTGCCCTGATCATTATTTTTTATGCCATTAGCAACCGCACCTCCTATAACGGCGCCAGCTTCCCCGGTTGCCCCCGGAAGGGATTTTATATGAACCATAGCTATGGAGATAAGGGTGCCTACGTTGTCGTGTAGCTCCCTGGAGATACTTTCAAAAGCCTGGTTTTGAATTTCCAAATGGGATCTTAACAGTTCCCGGTCGAAATTGTTTTTTAGTTCGGACTTTTCCTGGCGGAACCGGTACTTTCTTTTTTGGTTGATAAAAAGAGAGAACACGATCAGCCCGGTGAGCAGCAGGATGATCACCGTACTTCCAAAAAGGATCAGTGTGACTTCTGAAAACTTCTCCTGCATAAATACCCGGTTATGATAAATAGGTTCAGTAAGATAGCGAAGGAATTACAAAAGTACAAATAGTAGAAATTGGTGAATTCCTGATAATGACTCCATAAATAATTGACCATTCCGAGAAAGGGGACTGTACAGCCGAAATAAATGATAAAGCCAAAACTAAACCAGAACCAGGGATCCCGGGTGATTAGTTCAGTTTCCTCGCTAAGGTATAACTGCCTGAAATACGCTGCGGCCAAAAAAATCATAAAAACACTGCCAGAAACAAGCACCATAGTTTGCAGGTCCTGTATACCGGATACAAGAGATTCGGCCAGCACCAGCAATGGAAAAACAAGATAAAACAAACGTATGCTTTGATGGACATGCTTATTGTGAATTTGCCGGTCATATAAATACGCCAGGACCAGGTACATGATCCAAAAGTAGATATTATAGAGCCAGTGGTTTTTAAGCCCATAATACTTAGTGATATGGCCGGTTAGGTCAACAAAAAAATTAAAGCCCCAGAATAAAGATAGGATCCTGAGGGCCTTGGAGAAATCATTCCGGAAACTGACAAGGCTGACTACCGCAGCCAGGCCCACAATGACTAAAGGAAAGGTGGATATTATAAATTGGGCGGTCATCGTATCATTGCTGAGCAATCATTTTTTCATTGTTGAAGAATCGGAATATCATGGCTGGACCATTTTTGTTGCTTTTGGGGGGCTGGGCGGATTCAGGCCGGTCCCCTTCTCTTCAATCCCGGGCATTAACGTTGTTATGGCATTGCCGGCAATGATATCGTCTGCGCAAAAGATAAAATTCTCGTCAATCCTGAAATTAGTTGCCGGGACCATGGCTATGGATGCCTGTGACAAATCACCTGATGCCCAGTGAAATTTACAACCGTCAGGGCTAGCGCCATTGGAGGGTGCCAGGTTTTTAGGGGTACTGTTAAGCCCGAACCGGAGAAAATAGATCCGGATGCTATCGGCCTGCTGCCCTTTGATCTTTGTTATAAAGTCTTCCAATTCCTGTAAAGAGATCAGGGCAGAGGTGGTTATAAAAGGTAGATTCCCATTATTGTTGAAATTCGAGATCCATCCGCTTAGTTCAGTAGTTGAAAGGTCAGTTTGCATAAAATAAAAAATTTATTAGTTAAGGAGTAGAATCCACAAATTTAGCAGGAGTAAGGGTTTCAGCAATACCATGTTTATGGTATTTACTACTTTTGACAAAGATTCCCTTGTTTTTGATTCATTATCAGTATTTTATCTCCAGAAAAATGCCTCAGCCTTTTTTCTTTTGTCATATCTTAAGTACCTTAACAGTCAGCATCCTTTCTTAAAAAATGAGGATAGAAATGACCCAAACAAAAACGCTCATAATCGGAGCCAGTATTTCGGGGCTCGCTGCCGCTGCCTGTTTGCAAAGACAAGGCATTGAATTTATCATTATAGAAAAATCCGTACAGGTGGGCACACCCTGGCGAAATCATTACGACCGCCTGCACTTGCATACCCCCAAAAGACGATCCCATCTCCCCTTTAAAAAGTTCGGAAAAACTATATCCCGATATCCTACGCGGCAGCAGGTAGTCGAATACCTGGAGGATTATCAAAAGGAATTTAAAATCAGCCCGGTATTTAATACCGAAGCTTTATCGGTTAAACAAGAAAACGGCTGTTGGATCACCAGCACCACCAACGGAATATTTCAATCCAACTACCTGATCATGGCCACGGGACCTTTTGGTAAACCCAGGCCCATCCGTTTTAAGGGGATGGAAACCTTTCCCGGAAAGATCCTGCATAGTTATGACTACAAAACCGGCAAAGAATTTAAAGGTCAAAAAGTATTGGTCGTCGGTTTTGGCAACTCGGCGGGGGAGATAGCCATCGATCTGTACGAACAGGGGGCCATACCAGCTATGGCAGTCCGCTCACCGGTAAATGTAATTCCCCGGGATATTCTGGGTGTACCGGTGTTGGAACTTAGTTTATTGATGAGCCATTTGCCTCCCCATATTGCAGATGCTATTAATGCACCCTTGATCGGATGGTTGATGGGTGATCTGACTAAACTGGGGCTGAAAAAAATGCCATATGGTCCGCTTGAACAAATTAGCAGGGATGGAAAGGCGCCTGTGCTGGATATTGGCACCATCCGTCATATCCGGGAGGGTCATATCCGGATAGTTGGAGATATCGATTATATAGAGGGGGCAGCCATTCATTTTAAGGAGGAGCAGGATATTAAGAATTTCGATGCCATCGTTGCCGGGATTGGTTATTACCGGGACTATGCGGAAATCGTGGAGGTCGATAAAAGCCGTTTCGACGACTTAAGCGTAAGCATCGATAAACAGAAATATTTTGGGAAGGATGGATTGTACTTCTGCGGGTACTGGATCAGTCCGACCGGGCAGATCAGGGAGATCGCGGCAGACGCACAAAAAATAGCGGCAGATATTTTAAAAAGAGATAGTAAAAAAAGTCAACCTTAACGTTATCTTCACAATCCATTTTGTAGGTTTATCAGGCATGAATCTTCAAACGTCAATACTGCTTGGTGTCCTGTTTTCCGCCATGGCCTCATGCATCCCGGATAAATTTTGCCAGCCCTATTTAATTGATCCCGTCCTTATAGGTTTTTCAACTTCAGAAGCGGATACCCTGATCTTAAGGCGGTATAAGGAGAATGATAATTTTCAGCATCTTATCGATACCTTAACCATAGTAAATTCGGCAACGAATAACGGATTGGGTGCGGGAATTTATACAACCCTGCATGATACAACGATTATCGATATTAATATAAGTTCGCCCTATAGCTCCATTGTCAGCGGATATGATTGGCAATTGTACATCCCTGAAAAAAATAAAACAATTTCCTTTTCCAATATTGTTACTGCTCAAAGCGGTGGAGGGAAGGGTTGCAGCCAACCCATTGTTTCTTTTGAACAGGATGGGCAATTGATAGATGCCCCTGTTTTCTTTAGTACGAATGAATTCTATACCAGCGGGTACAGGGCATACATTCATCCATAATCCATACCACCCCTGTTTTTTTTCACGATTGGGAGATTTTACCTAAAATAAATGCATGTAAATCCAATAAAACATTCTCCGGGACGTTCTTAATTCTTATTTTCTCCCTACTGATCTATTGAAGCGCCTACTTTGCATGAGGAATATATAAAAGGAAGAATACCTATATGGTATCCTGATTTTTATATATTCATTTAATAAGCTATTTCCAGAATTCTCTGTAAGAAGATGAGCCTTATGGCTTAGAACCATTTTAAATCCTGATGTGCATGAAAAGAACCTTTACCCAAACCTCCCTGAATTTTATCAGTCCATTCCTGCATTTTACCCTTTTTTTTTGATCATGTTATGTATGGCTAAAAGCTCCGGGGCGCAGATGCGTCAGGTATTTGCCGATAACACGGTGGCGGATAACAATATAAAAAAGCTCAGTTTTATAACGAAAACTACAGGGTTTGTAGCCTTTACCAACTGGATCGGTTTTTCTACCGACAGCGGGCGAACCTTTGCCAAACGGTATATAACTCTTTCCAACGTAAATTTTAATGGATACAGCGTTAACCTGACCTTTGGGTTCGGCATCTCCGGAGTAAGCAATTTCAATTGCGGTTCCGTATAACCGAAAAAGAGCTTTTGTACACTGACTGCCAGTTCCCCATAATGAATTTTTGCCGGGGTATGTTTTTCCGGTAAAAAAGATACGATCACTTTGCGACGGTATTAATTAAGAATCATAATAATTAAGGTAAAAATAAAAATCAGAGCAAGCGTCCCCAAACACAAACGAATATTTACTTATATATTTGAATGGATTTTCGCCTTAATGAACTTTGCTTACCTTAAGCTGTTCTTAATTAACTTTTTTATCATCAACTTGTTATAACTCCTGCATATGCAACAAATAAAGTGGTTCGAACGGAAATTCGATTTTTCTACGAAAGAGAATATTTTCCCGGCTATAATAGAACGGCTGACCGGAACATCGGCAAGACTGGAAGAAAAGGGTAGGACCATCCCCGCTGGTTTGCTGACCGTCAGGCTTTATAAGACCTGGACGATCAAGGAGAACATTGGCCATTTAACTGATCTTGAACCGCTCTGGCAGGATAGATTGCAGGATATTTTAAATGGAGAACTCGAACTTCGGCCAACCGATTTGCAAAATACAAAGACCGATCTGGCTGGTCACAACGATAAACCGTTGGATGGTCTCTTGCACGATTTCAGACAGATCAGGACGCAGACTTTATCCATCTTAAAGAACCTGGACGAGCAAACCATCTTTAAATCAGCCCTTCACCCGAGAATGGGAACACCCATGCGAACGATGGATCTGTTTCTATTCGTTGCCGAACATGATGATCATCACCTGGCCAGAATTACCGAACTGGCAAAAATCCTTGGATAGAACCCTATTTAAAAGAATAGGTCAAAACCTTTAATGTGTCTTTTCCCGGGAATTGTTCCAGGTACCACGAGATTCCTACATCCTCTATTTGATAAACAAAACCGACGGTGAGGGTGGAGGTGTCGTTTCCAGGCACTAATTTTTCAATTATGATCCGGTGATCGAAGTCAGGAATATCCCTCACTTTCATGGTAGCCAGGTTGGAGTCGAATAAAATCTTATCGCCTTCCATATGTATCCGGAAGGTGATATTTTTTGAATAGTCTGAAAAGTCCTCCTTCGTAAACAATTCATACCGGACCTTCCGGGGTGGAGGCGGGGTATCGTGTTTCCCGCAAGCGCAGGGGGTCTGATCTTTTTTACAGGAAGCTGCCCCGGCTAACAAAACCATAAGGGCAGCCAGGATGGAATAGATTTTCATAAGGTAAAAGTAGTACCTGCCGGATTCAATAATCCGGACAATTTCCCAACGGTCATTCCTGGTTACTTAACGGTAATTTGTCAAAAACGGCTATTTTTATTATACGATGCCGCCTTTAATATATCCTTTAAGGAATTCAGGACGATTATTAATACCATATCCACATTAGCGATATCCCTGGTTTTTATTACAGCCTCCGGTATTGCCGTCATAGCACATTACCTGATCCCCGGCATGACCTGGCCGCTTACTTTCGTACTGGGTTCTATCCTTTCGGCAACGGATGCAGTTGCCGCCATGAGTATAACTAAAGGACTGGGTCTTTCTCACAAAACAAATACGATATTGGAAGGGGAGAGCCTGGTAAACGATGCCTCAGCACTTGTGGCCTGTCGTTTTGCTGTGGCCGCCGTAACCGGCAGCGCTCCTGAAAGCTGTACAAAAAAATTACCTGGTTACGATCAGCTTAATGCTGTTGATGTGACTAACGCTTCCCTGGCTGGTCGGGCGTTTGAAGTGAAGATTTTATTTGCAAAAGCCATGCCCGTCTTGGGTTGTGCATTATATTCCCCATCTGATTTTTTTTTATTTTAAGCTAGCGGGTTAAGCAACCTTTGAAAACGCAAGCCCGTTTTTATAAACATAACTCCTGGTTCCGGATAAAGACCGTATAAAACTTTCATTCTCTTAATTAACTACCTTAAATTAACAAGTATGAAATCGTCTATTTCATGGATAAGAATACCATTCGTTTTTCTTTCCTTCTTTATCCTTTTCGGTTGTAAAAAAGACTCCAATACCAAACCCTCAAACAAAACTCCCGGGTTGCAACTGGTCACCGATAACCTGGTTTCTCCGGTGGCACTCGCCGAACCTCCGGATGACACACATCGGTTATTTGTTGCAGATGAGTTGGGGAAGATCTGGATAATTGATGCTAAAGGGAGTAAGCTGACTACTCCCTTTATCGATATTTCGGGGAAAATGGTTTCCTTGTCTCCATCTTATGATGAGCGAGGGCTGCTTGGCTTAGCTTTTCATCCGCAGTTTAAAACCAATGGCAAATTTTATCTTTTTTATACCGCTCCTCCGCGCGGCGGGAGCCCGGTGCCTGGACCGGCTGGCGCGGCCTGGGATAATCTCACGCGGGTCTCCGAATTTACCGTCTCGGCGTCGGACCCAAACCAGGCAAATATAAGTTCTGAAAAGGTTCTTTTGGAGGAGGATCACCCTTATCTGAATCATAATGGAGGCACCCTGGCATTTGGTCCGGATGGGTTCCTTTATATTTCAATCGGTGATGGGGGAAATATGGACGATGTCGGTAATGGGCATGTTGCTGATTGGTATACCCCCAATGAGGGAGGCAACGGTCAGGATATTTACGCAAACCTGATGGGCAATATCCTGCGCATCGATGTTAACGGAAGCCCATATGCGATTCCAGGAGATAATCCATTTGTCGGGACTGCGGCCAAACCTGAAATTTATGCGTATGGGTTTAGAAACCCTTACCGTTTTTCTTTTGACATGGGCGGCACGCACCAGTTACTCGTCGGAGATGAAGGACAGTCGTTATATGAAGAAATAGACCTGGTCACCAAAGGCGGCAATTATGGCTGGAATGTAAAAGAAGGCACGCATTGTTTTGATACCGATAATGATCTTTTGGAGCGTTCCTCCTGTCCATCTACAGATACTTCAGGCAAAACGCTGACGGATCCGGTCATTGAACTGGTCAATACCGCAAACCCCAAAGGGGGAGGGGTCGGTATCGCTGTGATCGGAGGTGTTGTATACAGGGGAACGGAATTACCAGGCTGGCAGGGCAAATATCTCTTCGGTATGCTTTCCCAGGACGGGAAAGCAAATGGGAAGCTGTTTGCGGCAAATATGGCCGCCAGTGGCATGTGGACCTATAGTCCGGTTGTTCTGAATGGCCATCCCAGCGACCTTGGAACTTACCTTAAAAGTGTTGGCCAGGATCAGCGCGGCGAAGTTTATCTGATGACAAGTGATCAAATCGGTCCCCAGGGTACCACCGGTAAAGTATACAAGGTAGTCCCCATGTAATAATTAATAATTCATCCTTACCTCTTTTTTGGTTTTATAGAGTAGGGCTTTGGGAGGAAGGAGTAGAAAGGGTGGAAGAAAAAGCCGGAGATTTTGAACTGAGAAAAATGCCGGTAAAAGATAACAAGGTGAACACCAGGTTAAATACAATATGTACAGGGTAGGGCATTTTTCCAAGTATGCCGCCGCAGGAACAGGGAATATTGGTGTAAAAAAAATACAACGTGCACAGATACAGGGTGAACATCAGCATAAGGAAAGAAGAGAAATAAAACCCGATTTTGTGGGTCTTTTTGAATTGTAACAGGACGGCCGTTAAAAACTCCAACCCCAATAGAACAGGAGCAATTACGGTATTGTTAAAATTGACCAGTAGCGGTGATTTGGCGATGTCGGCTACAAAAACGGTATAATCCATTGTTTTTGCGGTTGCCGCATATACAAAGAGAATAGACAGGGAATAACTTATGGTAGTCATGGCAGTATCTCGTTTCATTGGAATGAACAGGTAAAGGGTGAAGAATAGAATTACTTTTTATGAAGGGTAAAGCGTAAAATTATTTTATTAAAAGCAACGAATAATTTATCATCTGATTTTTCGAGAAGGGTAACCGGGTTGTTTTCGATATAAGGGAAGAGAAGACTGTACTCATACAACCCGGTGGCAGTGGAGTAAATGTCAACCACCGTACCGGGAAGTTCATCATTGCCCGGTGAGGAGGTGTAGGATAGGATATATAAATGACTGCTGTCTGCTGCTCCTGCCGTATTGATCATCCTGGATTTGCCGGATAGGGTATAACCCTGACTGGTGGGGACAGTTTTGTTTGCCGGCACTGTATTGTCAATCGTTCTTATTTTGGAAATTTTATTATTCCCTTCATCATATTGAATGATCTCCGCATTATAATAAGGGATATAGAATAGTTTTTTTGAAGGCTTATTTTTCAGAAAAAACCCGTCGGCAGATATTCCGGCGTCAGGGAAATGAGCAAAAGTGTAAAGCGGGGTGTCTGTATGATGGTGGTAATCTGCTTTTAGCAGAAGGGTAACACCAGTTGTATCATTTACCGAACGGATAAAAAAGTCATTACCGGAAAAACATTTTTCTCCTCCCGCCAGATGAAGACCCGGATAATAAAGACTGTCCCGCAGGGAATCGCGCACATGGAACGAATAGATCTTGTTGGCATTGGCATTTAGAAAATAAAAACTGGCATCCCCGGGATCAGGTTCCTTCATCTCAGGATCTATGTCAACCCCATTGATTATGCCCGAAAACAAAGAACCTGTATGGAGCAAGCTTTCTGTTTTATGGGTTTCCAGGTTATAGCGATATACTGTTTTCTGTTTGTTGACATATCCAAACAGCCAATTCCCATAAACTTTCATCACACTTACCTTTTCGGGGAAACGGATCGTGTCTTCAGGGGCAGCCACCATAATTTTATAGTTTCTGGAAGCCTCTATTACGAATTTGTCAGAATCGGACCGGGCAACCAATACCAAAATAAAAACTAAGGCAGAGGCCAGAATGGACGACAAAATGATAAGATTTTTTTTCATTTTTTTTATCTCCGGTTCAATATTCTTTTAAGGATCCCCTGATATTCTTTCAAGCGGGTTAAAAATCAATACTAAGACCGCAATCGCAGCCTTAGTATTGAGCATGTAAGGATTACGACTGTCCTGGGTTATGGACAACCGTGCGGTGCCCTTGGAGGTCCCAGAAAGGTCTGTCCATTGACAATAGCGCATACCTTTCCAAAATCATCGCAGCAATTGTTAATTGCGCTTCTGTTGGCTTTGACGGTAACGGCAATGCCGATGCCAAGGAACATAACGAGGAAAAACCGATACGATTTTTTCATGGTTAAGTTTTTGTTGTTAAGAAATATAAAGACCAAATAAATCCTGATCAGGGGAAGTAGACATAGAACTTGTGCCATACCGACCGTCTATTGGAGGAGAGCGGTTAGTTGTAACAGATAGAAGAAAAGGTAGTTTAGATTTCTGAACAAAGAAAAGGAATCGAAATGGAAAAAATATAATAGGAACACAATTTGTTTGCCTGATAATTGTTAACCCGTAGTTTTTTTAAACTTCGTTTTCCGGTAATGTGAGTAAGACCGCCGTTCGGAAAAAGTAAGCTCAAAGCCGGATCGCTCCAAGCGGTATAAGCCGGATTTTAATTCAAGAAAATTTTCCAATACCGGGAAAGTCTTTCCAAATTCAATACAAATGTTAAATAATTGATATATGTAAAAGACTGATACAAGCCTTGTTTTCCCTTGGCGCACTTTTGGAATTATAAATAGTGTACATATAATTCGCGCCTTTATGAAAAACAATCTATTTCTTTTATTCTCATTTTTTGTGTCCCTGCTGGGAGGTGTGCTGTTTTTTCTGATCGCATTATATCTTTTTTAGTCTTCAGCGATCAGATGCCGTCCATTTTTAGCCCTGGAGGCAAACTCTTTACAATTTCTTGATATTGAACTTTCTAGTAAGGAGTTACTTTTGCATCGCACATTCAGGAAGTCCAGTAGAAACAAGCTGAAATTCCAGCTTGTTTCTACTGGCACTAAAAGGGAAAAATATACTTTATATAAAGATTCTCATGTAAGCAGTTAGTTTTGGTTAGACCCTGTTATTCCTAACAGGGTCTTTTTTTTATGCTTTGCCAGATTTGCACGATTATTGCTCTTTTAAAACAAATTTTAAAAAGGTAAATTTTTTTGGAGTTCTGTTTGAGCAAAAAAGCCCCTTTTTTAAGATAAATAAAAGCCCGCATTTGGATTCAAAACGGGCTTTTTGCCCTGGATTTTCTGCCACTGGCAAAATATCCAACTAATTATATAAACTACCTATCCTGTTAACGATTCAGCCTGCCAGCGATTTGACCTTTATCTCTTTTTAGTTGTATTAAATGGGTAAAATGAAATTCATCCGTATTATTTTAACTTCCATATTATTTCTCTCTGTCATTTTTTATGCCCGTGGCAGCAACTATTATTTTTCTTCGGCATCCGGCGACGATTCCAGAACCCCTCAACAGGCGCAGCAGCAGGCTACGCCCTGGAAAACACTGGCTAAGCTGAACGCTTTTTTCAGCAGCCTTAAAGCGGGGGATACCGTTTACCTTCAGGCGGGTGGTGTTTTTACGGGGATCCTTCGGATAACACAGTCCGGCGCGGCCGGGCGTCCGATCGTACTGGCGGCCTATGGAACAGGGGCGGCTCCGTCCATCAATGGATTCACGACCCTGACCAATTGGGTATCCGTTGGTGGAAATATCTGGCAGAGCCCCTGTACCGGATGCGGGGTGGGGGTGAATATGGTGACCGTCTCGGATTCTTCCCAACCCATGGGACGATACCCGAACAGCGATGCTCCCAACGGAGGTTATGCAAGGGTACAACAGCATACCGATTTGACCAGTATTACCGATGTCAACCTGGGCAAAGGCCCTAACTGGGCAGGGGCGGACCTGGTCCTCCGTAAGAACAGATATGTGATTGAACGGGATTTGATTCTGTCCCATAGTGGTAATACGATCAAATATCAATCGACGTCTACGAATGCGGCGACCGATAAATTCGGATACTTTATCCAGAACAATGTAAAAACCCTTGATAAGAACGGGGAGTGGTATTACGATCCGGCGACGCGCAAAATGAATATGTATTGGAGCACGAGTCCTGCAGCTATTTCTATAAAGGCCAGCATGGTGGATACCCTGGTGAACATAACCCGTAGATCCTATATCTCCTTCAGAGGCATCCTTTTTCAGGGAAGCAACAAGGCGGGAGTCTACCTTTTTCAGGCCGGAAATATCAACTTTACGAATTGCAGCATCCGTTTCTCGGGGTTGGATGGCGTGAATAGCATCCAATCCAATGATTTGACCTTTCAGGGAGTTACCATTGAATATTCCAATAACAACGGTTTGGATTTGAATGGGGCCCGTAACCTGGTTCAGGACAGCCGTATTTTGCGTACGGGTAGTTTTCCCGGAATGGGAAATGCGACCCAGTCTTATCTGGGAATTACGCTTCGTGGCGACAACAATACAATACAGTACAATAAAATAGATACGACAGGTTATTCCCCCATCGAATTTGTCGGCGCGTCCAATGCCATCCGGTATAACCTTATCGATTATTTTGCCTTTGTCAAAGATGACGGAGGCGGCATATACACCTGGTCCGGCGATATTGATTCCGCTACCCGAAGGACCACGGGCTGGATCACCGGCAATATCGTATTGAACGGGGTCACCTGTCCTGCCGGCACCGATAGCGCTCATGCCGGGATCGCCATTGGCATTTATCTGGATGTAAATACCGGTGTGGCCAATATCAGCGGCAATACGGTCGCTAATTGCACGCAAGGGCTCTACATACAGGACTCTCACGAACTGACCATTCAGGGAAATACCCTTTTTAACAACACCGGCCAGATCGGTCTCCGGCATGCCATCGCAGCGGGAGCGTTCCGGAACAATAATTTCACAGGCAATATAGCGGTATCGCTGAAAGACAGCCAATACATCATCCAGGCCAGTTCCGTTGCCCCGATTACGGGTCCGCCCCTCCTGACCTCTTTTGCCTATATGCATGATAACAAATTTGCCCGGATTTCCGGTAATAGCCCTTTCTTTCTTTTGGCTGCCCAGGGACTGAACGTTACAGGGACCTTCGGATTATGGAAATCTGCCTATAATATGGATTGGAATTCCAAAGAATTGCCGGTAAACTTCCAGCCATACACCATTAATAAGCTGATTGGCAGCAATTTATATACGAAAGGCGATATCATTACTCAATTTTTAAAAGCGCTGCCTGGAAGCCGGGTAATCGTCAATGCGCCGATAGGCCGCGTCGATTCCGGTATGGCCTACGTAAGCCATTTCAGGCTGCATACACCGGATGCCACCCGTACGTTGCTGGTCTACCTGCAAAAATACGGGCTTCCCTATACGCATTTTACGCCCGTGATGAGTATCGGATCCGCAGCGCCCTACACGGATAATACGGTGGTCTTTAATAAGACTACCGGCTCCGATCCTGTTTCCGCCATCGTTTTTCAGATGAATGTGACAGATCCCCGGATCTATATCGACAATATCGATCTTTACCTGGCCAATGTCACGGCGAACGACCCAAAAACCAATTATCTTTTCCAGTATAATGCTACTAAAACGCCCATGGTCATTGCGTTGAGCGGTATTTACCAGGATGCAGGAGGGACGGCCTACCAGGGAAGCCTTACCCTTCAACCTTTTACATCGGTTGTTTTATTTAAAAAATAGGTGTATCTTTGTCTATAGCCCCATAACACA
>NZ_JBTLQH010000015.1:0-136627 GCF_054461575.1 Flavitalea flava | reverse complement strand
ACAACCCGAACTGTTCGCTCACTGGACCATTGGCGCATTGCCATCGGTTGGATAATAGGAGCCGGATGATGCGTGAGTATCACGTCCGGTTCTGTGAGAACTTCAGGCTGAAATACCTGGATTTACTCGTTGATTTCGTCTTGCTCTCTTTTAGAATTTGTCGCACGACGAAATCAATACTCTTTGCGTCGCGGAACAGCCAATACAATTTGTTTTGGTGTTGCAAAACAGCCAATACAATTTATTGTTGGTTGCGGAACAGCCATTATTGATTTAAAATTTTTTGAACATCCGAAATTGTAAGAATTTGAAGAATACCAGGATCTTTTTGAAAACATTTTATCTTGTAGGGATAAGTTATTTATGTTGTTTAAATGGGAGCATCGCGCAGAAGGGGATGGTGCTCTCTTCTCATCCAAGATCATATTACCTGAATAACAGAGGTAACGATAAGAATAGCGGAGACAGGGCCCATCCCTGGAAAACGATTACACGGCTGAACAGGACCGGGTTGCATGCGGGAGATAACGTCTGCTTTCAGGGAGGTCAGGTTTTCAAGGGCCGGTTCCTGGTAAGTCCGGGTAATGGAGGAGATCCCAGCCGTCCGGTAAGGATAGGCACTTACGGTAAGGGAGTGGCTACCATTCATGGTGGAGATTCGTCTGCCATCGTTCTTTACCAGGCAGGTTATGTAGTCATCCGGAATTTGCGGTTGACCGGAACGGGTAGAAAAAACGGGAATGTAAAGGAAGGCCTTTCGCTCCTTGAATCCCATCAGATAACTTTGGATAGTCTCGATATTTCGGGTTTTCAAAAAGCCGGATTGTTTATTTATTCGTCCTCTGCCATCCGGGCTTCCCGGATTAACGCACATGATAACGGATCGGCAGGGATTTCGGTCGAAGGGATCGACGGAAAGCTAAAATCGCGTGATATTCAGATCTCGGATTGCCTGGCGGAAAATAATCCTGGCGACCCGACCAATCTCACTAACCATAGCGGTAACGGGATTATAGTGGGACACTGTACGAATGTAGTCATCGATCGTTGTGTCGCGACGAATAACGGATGGGATATGCCGCGTATCGGGAATGGCCCCGTAGGAATCTGGTGTTATGAAGCCGATAGCGTAGTGATCCAGCATTGTATATCGTATCGAAATAAAACTTCCGTTGGCGGTGCAGACGGTGGCGGGTACGATCTCGACGGCGGGGTCACCAATTCCATCATTCAATATTGTCTTTCTTATGAGAACCAGGGCAGCGGTTACGGTATTTTTCAATATTGGGGAGCAAGCCCCTGGTTTAATAATGTGTTAAGGTACAATATCAGTGAAAACGATGGTTTCGTTTCGGACGGACGGGGAGGTATTTATATATGGAACAGTTCGGATGACAAGAACCAATTTTATGATTGTCTGGTCCATAACAATACTGTTTATAATTCAAAAGAAGCGGCTATCAGTTTTTCCGAAAAGAGCGAAAGAAAACAATTTTATTTTTTCAATAATATCCTGGTTGGCAAGGACAGCCTGATAAAAGGAAATAAAGGGGCCGATATTTTTCAGGGTAATCTTTGGTGGAGTCTTACCCATAAGGACGATGTGGAACAACATTACGGCAAATTACCCGGTTGGATAGGAGAGCCCCATCTCCGGAACCCGGGAAATACGAAACTGCTTTCACCCGGCGGATTAATGGCCTATGATAAATACACTATTCCTGTCGGATCACCGCTTCGGACTGCCGGCCAGAGCCTGCCACATCTTTCGGGTATTGCTCCGGGGAATATGGATTTTAACGGTCAGCCTGCTCCGGGAAAAGGGATCGGCGCTTCCTTTTTGAAATAGGGCGACAAAACAATCCTGTTACATGGCAAATATGCAGAGGATGACTGGCATTTCGGTGTAGACGATTCCATTCAGATCCCAATTGCTATTGAAAAAATTGAAACGGATTTTAAAGAGAGTGCCAAAAATACGATCAAAGGCGATATTACCCTTGCCGGAAAACAAGAAAGCGTGTTGGACAAACGCCTCTGCGTTCTGTTCCAGCAGTACGGAACCGATGGTCTTCCCCGCAGGTCCTGGAGTGGGCTACCCCCGAATGGAAGGGTTGTCCTGGGCGATGATTGAAATTAAAATGGTCGATATCGACCACATGCGGCCGTTAGAAATTATTTGTTCTTCGACTGAAGGGGAAAAATTGATCTTAAAGGCCCAGGTGCTTGCTGTGATCTACAAGTGATGGTGATAGCAGATATCCACCTGATCTTTTTGTTATGCCTATTTTCTTCGCCCCTGTCCATATTCAAAATACAAGGTGTGAAAAATCTCCGAAACATAGGATTCACCCTTTGACAGAAAGTTATAGGCCTTTCGGATTTCCTCAATCGACTCATATTTATGGACATAGGCATCTATCCCGGATTCAGCCATTTTCTCAATGATGACCGGATCGTATGCACTGGAATAGATCATTATCCGTGGATTGCGGAATTTTTTCTTCAATTCGGTTACGGCCTGTTCCAGATTCTCCGAATAAACTTCCTGAAGAGGGCCTGTAATGACCAGATCGAATATGGCATTGGCATAAATCTTGGCGGAAAGGGCCGAAAAGATGTTCTCAGAATGTTCAACCATGGCAAATTCATTGATGGTCCTGAACACTTCCTGAAAAGCCAGGGGTATCAGGGGCAGATCATCAATGACCAGGATCTTATTCAGGGGCGCAGCTATGTCCTTGAGTACAGATTGCATGGCTAGATATGGTTAAAGAGGTGTAAGAGGAATCGGTTACACGATTAAATAAGCACTACAAATATATATAAATTAGATATATAGTCATTTCCTTATTCTTGTCGATATTTGTTTTTTATTTAAAATACCATATGAGAGTAGCAATCAATGGAATGGGTCGTATCGGGAGGCTTTTGTGCAGGCGACTGATTACCCTGGAAGGAGTAGAGGTGGTTGCCGTCAATGATATAATGGACACGGATAACCTTGCCTATCTGCTTCGCTACGATTCTATTTATGGAACGCTTCCGGCAACGGTAACTTATACGGATGGTTTGTTTACTGTAGGGGATAAACAGTTTGCCGTTTTCAGGGAGGAGGATCCCTCCCGGCTGCCATGGAAGGAGCTAAAAGTCGATATAGTGCTGGAGTGTACGGGAAAATTCAGCAGCCATTCGGGGGCAGAAATACACCGGAAAGCCGGTGCCCGGAAGGTTTTATTATCCACTACCGGTTCTTCTGATGTTCCATTGGTTATTTATGGATTCAACCAGCATGTAGTGACGGCAGAAAGTACGGTCCTATCCCCCGGCGGATGCATGACCAATTGCGCCACGCATATCCTGTATTTACTCAATTCTATTGGCATCGAATCGGCACATTTGAATTTTCTGCATTCTTATACCTCCAGACAGGAACTCATAGATGCCCCGAATAAACAATTCCGGAGGGGCAGAGCGGCTGCCGAGTCCATTATCCCGGTAGAGATAGATCTTGCCGTATCCCTGGAAAGGCTGATGCCCCCGCTGCAGAACAGGATTGCGGCCGTTTCCACCCGCGTTCCGGTCGCTAACGGCGCCATGGCGGATTTTACCGTCCAGTTAAAAACAAAGGTTACCAGCCAGGAGATCAATTCTTTGTTCAGGACGGCCGCTTTGCAGGAATACAAAGGAATCCTGGAATATAATGAAGAAGCCGTAGTATCGTTGGATATTAAAGGTAATACCCATTCCTGCGTGATCGACGGAACACTCACTTCCGTATTGGGTAATCATCTTAAACTGATCGCCTGGTTTGATAACGAATATGGATACACAAGCAGGATGATCGATTGGTTGTTTTACTGGAAGAAATTTTTGTAATGGGTTGGAATAGAAGATTTGTGTAGTTACAGTCCATCAGAAAAAGGCACTATATTAGTTCAATCATACCCCGAGATTACATTTTCCCAACCTAATATAATTCCTTAAGGCATGTCCAAAACTTTACGCCGGCTGGCTTCTGTCGATGCACTCAGAGCCCTGACCATGTTCCTGATGATCTTCGTTAATGATCTATGGTCACTCAAGGGAGTTCCCGAATGGCTGGATCATGCCAAAAGGATGGAGGACCGGATGGGCCTGGCTGATATCGTCTTTCCCGCCTTTCTTTTTATTGTCGGGCTTTCCATTCCGTTCGCCATATCGGGAAGGGAAGCAAAAGGATTTTCCAGGCAAAGCACCTTGTTCCATATTCTTACCCGTTCATTGGCCTTGCTCATCATTGGTATATTCCATGTCAACCTGGAAAATTATGACCGGGTAAATGCACTACTGCCAAAACCCTTATGGCAGATCCTGATCACCATCGGTTTTTTCCTGGTCTGGCTGGATTATCCGGCTCTGCTAACCAAACAGAAAAAAAGAATCTTACAAGGCAGTGGAATCCTGTTATTGGCCCTTTTGGCTATCATTTATCAGGGAGTGAGTTACCGCGAAGGAGGAACCACGGGTTTCCGGCCTCTTCCTCCGGCAAATGTTGTCTGGATGAGAGCGCAATGGTATGGAATTCTCGGGCTGATCGGCTGGTGCTACCTTCTGTGCGCCCTGATCTATTTGTATGCTAAAGACCGCCTGGCCATCCTTGCAGGAGCCTTCATCTTTTTTTTAGGATTTACTATGGCTTCCAAAGCCGGTTGGCTGGATTTCCTGGACCCTGTCAGGGAATTTATATGGATAGTAAGCAGCGGTTCTTTACCCGTGCTGACCATCGGCGGCGTCATCGCATCTGTCATTTACCGTAAATGGGCAGAAAAAGGAAAACAACTCCAAAGCCTGTGGGTGCTTCTATCCCTATCTCTCTTTATGTTGATCCTGGGTTTTGCCCTGCGTCCTTTCTGGGGAATATCCAAGATCCGGGCCACCCCATCCTGGGTATTAATCTGTTCGGCCATCACGCTGGCCGCGTTTGTCCTGCTGGCCTATATTATGGATATCAAAGGCAGACAGAAATGGATAACACCGCTAAAACCTGCCGGTACGAGTACCCTAACCTGTTATTTGCTGCCCTATATTCATTACGCGATATTAAATATGCTGGGCATTGGTTTCCGGCTGCCTTTGTTTCTCCGGACGGGAGGTATAGGCATTCTAAAATCCCTGGGTTATGCCTTTATCATTATTTTCATCACCGGCCTGCTGGAGAAAAGAAAGATCAGGCTTTCTATTTAATTCAGGGATGATGGTGACAGGTGATGGCGGCGGGTGATGGTGACGGGTGACCAGTAAAATCATTCCCGCAAAGGGAATAATGGAGGCTTGCGATAACCAGGTTCTTATACTAACTTTACCGGGTTCACCCTGATTAATCCCAGGGCTTAATCCAAGACCCGATGAAGACAAACTTTACCCCGTTAACCATATCCGGTAATTTCCTGTTATCTTTCCTGCTATTATTTTTATTTCATGAGACCTCTTTTGCGCAGCTTTCCGTCGATTATGGAAAGAGTTATGTTAATGTCACTAAGGGCCCGGGAGGAGGGACCAATGAGCCCGGTGATATCCTGGAGATCAGGGCGACCTTTGTTGTGCTTAACGCAACGGCTCATCAATGTTCTTATGCAGACAAGGTTCCGGCAGGCACTACGTATATCCCCGGCACACTTAGGGTATTAACGAATGAAGGAGTGATATTCCGGCAATGGACAGATGCCGCAACGGATGATCCCGGAACTATCTCAGGAACGGGGATTATTACCATCAATCTGGGTAAAGGTGCGGGAGCCGCTTCCGGCGGAACGGTGAAGAATTCGGATAAACCATCTGTCAGCGGTACATGCATAATGGTTGCCTCTTTCCGGGTCCAGATCAATCCTTCCCTTGTTTTTGGTGACTTTGTCGATGTGGGTACAGGGAGTATTAATTATTCAAACTCTTCCGCCGGTGCGATAAACGTTATCAACTTTTCACCGGATACGATCGTCGTTTATAAGAATTACGGCATATGCACCAATACGGTTGGCTCCAATACAATCCTCTCTGAGTTCGGGGGAACATTCGGTTCGGGAAAAGCCAAGGACAGAGCACCTTCCCTGAAAGTTCCCGCAAATTATACTTATACTCCCTTTACCTCCAATTCACCGGATGATCGTTTTTACGGGGTATCCAATAATACCAGCCCGGAAGGAGGTAACTATAATACGATTAATACCTGGACCATTCCCGATCCTCACAGAGTTTTCGGCACCTGGGATGTGATCGGTGACCATACCAATGCGATCAACCCGTTAACGGGTAATCTGCCAACAGACACGGTCAACGGCACCGGCGGGTATATGATCGTCATCAATGCATCCTACCGGACGGACACAGCGTTTAAAGATGTCGTAACGAATCTCTGTCCGAATACCTATTATCAGTATACCGCCTGGCTAAGGAATATCGGCCCCAAAGGGGGATGCGATTCCAACGGAGTGACGGCCATATCAGGAAGCTCCGCTTATATTCCCACAGGGCCAGGGGATTCTTCCGGTGTGCATCCGAATCTGACCTTTAATGCAAACGGATATGATTATTATACGACCGGAGATATGGCTTATACCGGCAAATGGATACAAAAAGGCTTCACCTTCAAGACCGGGCCCACCCAAACCCAAATGACCATTTACATAAGAAATAATGCGCCGGGCGGGGGAGGCAATGACTGGGCTATTGACGATATCAGCGTGGCTTCCTGTTCTCCCAATATGCAATTAACCCCAGCCAAACCGGATACGGTATGCCAGGGTGCCGATGATACGGTAGGGTTTAAGATCTCTTCTTTTTTCGATAGTTATTCCTATTGGCAGATAGAGCAAAGTGTCAACGGTGGAAGTATCTGGACTCCAGCTGGAACAGACACCACCGGAATGGCTTCCTCCGGGTCCGTCACTCCTGTCTATAATCCGGCTACCGGTCAGTATGAATATGGGATCAAACGTTTTTACCGGATTTCTTCCACCGTTCCGTTAGTGCTGTACAGGATAACGGTGGCCAGTACCCCTGGTAATTTTGGTAACAGCAATTGCTCTTTTTCCTCGACAAATTCAAAAGTTATACATACTATCAATTGCAATATTGTTCTTCCGGTGACCATTGCCTCCTTTACCGGCAAACTACTGGATGGTCTGGCCCATCTGCAATGGGTCTCCTCCGATGAAACGCCGGGAATAAAGTATTTTATCGAACGAAGTAAAGACAACAGGCAATTTTCATCAATAGGCTCATTGGAGGGGCAGGCGGCGGGAGCAGGACCACTCCATACGGGGACCGGCTATCGTTTTGTCGACCCTGAACCGCTGACAGGTCCGGCATGGTACCGGATACGGATATCCGATGCTAATCTTGAAAAATTCAGTAAGGTTGTGCTATTGAGCAATTCGGATATATCATTTGGCATTAGTTCCCTGGTCAACCCTTTCCGCGATAATATTTCCTTTGATCTGACCGTACCTGACAATGCCACTATCATTTGCCATGTAGTCGACGCGTTTGGAAGGGTGATCAAAAGGGACCAACGTTCTGTGATCCGGGGTTTGAACAGCATAACGCTATCTGGCCTGGCAAATATGCCGCCCGGATTGTACGCCTTGCAGATTCAATTTGCCGGTACGCAGATCTGTAAGCCAATCGTAAAAATTCCATTGTAACCCTATGGTTATGGAAGTACTTCGAGCACTATTACCTGGTCCGGCTCTTCCTCGTTCCAGGCTGAAGGCGTAAGAATCAATTGGTTGTTGCGCAAGGTGGCGTTGATCTTAGTTCTGTCTTTCAACAACCATGCTTTGGTTAATTTTTTAAAGGGGAAATTTTCAAGGGTAATATTGCCTGTACTTTTCTTCACCAGGTGAACATAGATCCTGTTCTCCTTCTGTGTAAGACAACCCCAATCCCCCGGACGGAGATATCCGCCTTTCGTCTCATAAATGCTCTCCCCATAGGTCTGGAGCCATTTGCCCATATAGGCCAATCTTTCCTTGAATTCGGGTTGAATGTCTCCATTTGGCATCGGTCCGATATTGAGCAGGAGATTTGCGCCATAACCACTGGCCTTTACCAGGTAATGGATTAGTTGAACCGGGGTTTTGTAGGTGGTATCCGTTATATTAAAACCCCAGGAATTGTTGATGGTTTCGCAGGTCTCCAAAGGCAGTTGTGAAGTTGACTGAAAACTAAGACCGGATTTATTTTCTCCGGGAAGATCCCGTTCAAACATTTGAAAGTCTTCTCCGGGTAAAGGGGAAAGATGATGATTATTGCCGATCAGGCACTGTGGCTGTAGTTGGTGGATCAGGCCATATATTTCATTCAGGTGCCAGTCCAGGCGGGCAGATCTGTCGGCAGCCCCTTCAGGAGCGGTCTGATCCCAATATCCGTCAAACCAGATACCGCCGATTTCTCCATAATGGGTTAACAATTCCGTCAACTGATTTTTCATGAACTGAATATAGTCTTCCCACTTACCTTTTACGGTCCTGCCGGTGCCTTGCCCGGTCCGCCCCGTCCACCAGGAATAATCATCTCTTCTCCAGTCCAGCAGGGAATAATACAGGAATAATTTGATTCCCTGACGATGGCATTCGTCCGCCATCAATTTGACAATGTCCTTTTTATAGGGGGAATGCGTAATACTGAAATCGGAATATTTGGTGTCCCACATGCTGAAACCATCGTGATGACGCGTGATCAGGGTAATGTATTGCATCCCGGCATCCTTGGCCATTTTAACCCAGGCAGCGGCGTCAAAATCGATAGGGTTAAAGAAGTTCATCAGCCGGGTATAATTTTTAACGGTGATGTTCCTTTCGTTCATGACCCATTCTCCTGAACCGGGAATGCTGAATGGGCCCCAGTGAATGAACAACCCGAAACGTGCGTCCGAAAACCACTCCCTTGCCTCAATATTTGGCTGTGAAGGAGTGTAAGAAGGATCAGCCGCGCTCTGCGAAAAAGAAAACAAACATAGCGCCTGCAGGCAAACGGCCAGCGCGATGGAAAGCATTTGTGTTCGTGGCGGTTTGGCGATTTTTCTATTGTTCATGGTAGTGCTCAGGTGCATGCGGGTTGTTTATTTGGACATAAAAATAGGGGTTTTTTCCGGTGAGAAGAGTGGGTAAGGAAGAATACTATCTGTTTAAATCGTCATTCATTTAAGGGGCCGTCCATTTATTATTCGATTCGTCCGCGTCCATAAAGATGCCTCCCTTCAATTCCAGGGATTGAAGTTTTTTGCCGCTGGCCGGAGCAAAGGTTATCCTTGTCTGTTTCTGATCCTTGCTCCAGATATCCGGAGTTTGATGTTGAGTGGCCGTGGTGCCGTCGGTATAGTGTATTTCCAGGTCGAAGGGAATGGCAAATCCGCCGATATTCCTGATGTCTATATTATATTTTCCCTCGGTAAAGCCTGCCTTTTCAATAGCCAGGTCTATATAATTATTAGTGAAAAACCAGTTTGTCCAGAACCAATTCAGGTTCCGCCCTGAGGCATCATTAAAGGAATAAAAGAAATCCCAGGGGATCGGATGTTTGCCATTCCAGCGGTCCATATATTCATGCAGGCATTTCTTAAACAGCTCATCACCCATCATATCTTTCATGGCCAAATAGGCCAGTGATGGTTTGCCATAGGCGTTATTACCATAGGAAATCCCTCTCAGTACATTGGCAGGGGTAATGATGGGAAGGTCCTCCTCTGCGGAAGGATCGTTGATGTAACCATTCACCCGGAATTGTTTGTAGAATCCTTCAGCTTTTTCCACGCCCATATCTGCCCGTCCGATCAGTAATTCGAAGGTGGTCGCCCATCCTTCATCCATAAATCCGTAACGGGCTTCGTTGATGCCCATGTAAAAAGGGAACCAGGTGTGCGCGATTTCATGCTCGGCAACGAACCTGGAAAAAAGAGCATCTTCATTGGTGCCATCATTGACCATCATCGGATATTCCATATCTGCATAACCCTGGAAGATAGTGGTCTTAGGAAAAGGATAGGGTATCCCCGGCCAGTTGTGGGACAGCCAATCCAGGGAATGCCGTCCGAACTCCACCATACGGTGAAAATCCCTGGCGCTGTCATTAAATGCAGATTGTACGCTGGCCCGCCGTCCACTGGCATCATCCACTATTACGCTCGAGGCATCCCATACAAAATGGTCGCTGATCCCCACCGTCATATCGGATATATTGCCGGCCGTCCATTTCCACGAATTGACTGCATTTTGTGCTGTTACCTGTCCCTTGGCCAGATCCACGGCCGTGGCGATATGAAGGATGGAATCAGTGGTCATGGATGCTGCCAGTTTTCGGGCAAATGCCGGCATCAGCACCGCATCGGGATTCTGTAAGGTTCCGGTCGACCATACGATATAGTTTTTCGGGACCCTGACATCCAGTGTATAGTCATTAAAATCATTATAGAATTCCTGCTGATCGGTGAAGTCCAGCCTGTCCCATCCGTTATAATCGTCGTAAACGGCAACCCTGGGATAAAAATAGGCCAGGAAAAAAGTAGTGGAATCGATCATCCCTTCCCGATTGCTTTGAAGAGAGATGTCGTAATGCCAGTCAAAAGAAAGTAGAACGGAATCATGGGGGAGGAGGGGCTTATTCAACCGCATGGGCCGCCAGGTGGCATCGTATTCAGGGTTTCTCCAGATTTTCTGCAGCCCATTCTCAGAAAATCCGTCAATATGAATCCCGGAATTCAGATAATTGGAGTCCGCTGCGCCATAACGGACGGCTCCCGGCTTATGGATATTCAGGATTAATTTGATGACAAGATTCTTTAAGGTATCCGGACTATTATTGATGTAAGTAATCCGCTCATTTCCTTTTATAGTCCTGTTGGGAGGCGTTGCTTCAATAGTGATCGCATATCGCCCCCTGTTCTGCCAATAGTTCCTGCCAGGGCGTCCGTCCGGGGAACGGGTCCCTTTTTTCATCGCGATCTTTACATCACGGGGCATGTATAAGGATTGGCCATTTACGGAAAGAAGGCATAACGACAGGGATAAACAGGAAAGGAAGGCTCTGAGCATAAGTTTGGTTTTTATCTGCCAGGAAGGTAGAAAAAACGCCTGAATCCCCCTTTGGGAAAAGGTTGAACGGTTACTGAACCGTTACAACGGCCTTCATCATGGAATGATATTTACAATGGTAATGAAAAACGACCGCGCTGGTAAATGTGTGGCTGAAAGTACTTCCGTGAGCCAGATCCCCGCTGGTAAAACTGGCGTCATCAGCAGTAACGGTATGGGTAGTGTTATCGTTATTCGTCCAGGTGACCGTGGAACCGGCAGAAATCTGAAGATTGGCCGAGCTAAAGCTAAAATTGGAGATACTCACCGCATGCGCAGGATCGGCGGTTGTCGCCCCTCCGTTATCCCTTCTGCAGGAAACCGTATACAGTACAATAGCCAGTATGCATGCAATACCTGTTAGTACGAGTGATGGTCTCATTTATATTTTCTTTTATATACGCCAAATTATTACCGATAGTTTCAATCGGCCAGTATTGTTTTTACGTAAGTTTCCCCAAACAGACCCTTTAATCATTTCATTATTTTTATTCCGTTTGCCGTTACCCTGCTTTTTCCTGTCGCTATATCATCAAATCATTAAACAGCATTTCGGATGAAGAACCGGAAGAAGTATCTCTTACTCGTTATTTTAGGTTTTGTAGCAGGCGCAGGGTTATATGGTTATTACCGATTCAATGAGCGTAACAATTCCCTCTCAGGAGAAAGCCCCTTTGCACGTTTATCTGCAGATGAATTATTCAATGCCTTTGAGAAAGATGAAACAGGCGCCACCAGGAAATATGCAGATAAAATTTTGGCGGTTCGCGGAATGGTCCGGCAATTGTCAAAAGATGATAAAGGCGGATACACCGTGTATTTATCTACCCCGGACCTGCTTAAATCCATTAGTTGTTCGATGGATAGCCTTTACCGGCAAAGTTCACTCTCTGTAAAAACCGGAGACAGCATAACGATTAAGGGAGTATGTTCGGGCGCCCTGCTGGATATTGTGCTGATCCGTTGTGTTACTGAAAAATAAATTACAGATGCATATTCTTTTCAGGCTTTACAGAAGCAGGGTTTTCCTTTTGCTTTTTATGCAGGTATTAGCAGGAGTAGTTCCCATGCTTGCACAATCTCCTTCCGGATCGCAGGGCCAGGGGATCTACTTTTCCAAAAAAGCTTCGGTCAGTTTTTTTTCAAAGGCCCGGATCGAGAATATAGAAGCCGATAACAAAAATGTGGTAATGATCGCCGATCTGGCCAAGGGGAAAATTCAATTAGAAGTCCTGATGAAGGCTTTTGAGTTCGAGAAAAAACTCATGCAGCAACATTTTAATGAGAATTATGTCGAAAGCGATACCTACCCCAAAGCCGTATTTAAGGGGCAATTGGTAACACCGGCCAGTCTTGATCCCCTGAAAGAGGGAGAATATGCCGTAAAGGTCAAAGGTTATCTTACCCTTCATGGAGTGACGAAGCCAATGGAGTTGGATGGTAAGTTAAAAATAGCAGGAGGTAAGATAATGGCGGATTCGGAATTTCTCCTCCAGTTATCGGACTACAATATAAAGATCCCGCATATCGTGGAAGATAATATTTCCAATAAAGTCCGTATTACCCTGAATGCAGTGCTGGATCCCTTTAAATAAACATTTACAAACTAACTTTTTATGTTTCGTTCCATTTATTTTTTTCTTCTGGTTGCCTTCGGGTCGCTGAGTTCTTCCCTTTTATCGGCGCAGGACTCCACTGATCTGCTGAAACTGGTAAATGCGGACCAGGGCAGCATGACACAATATGTAAGCGGTGCCTTTAATTCTTCCAGGGTGATCATGCAGCAATCCGTTGAAAATATTGCACCCGGTACGATGGATTTCAGGATACTGCATCGTTTTGGGCTGATCAAAGGCGGTGGAAAAGAGTTGTTCGGCCTGGATAACGCTTATTTTCGCATGAGTTTCGATTTCGGCATCACCAAAGACCTGATGGCGGGAATCGGAAGAAGTACATCTGGAAAAGAATACGATGGATTTTTGAAATACAGACTTCTTCATCAAAGCACAGGTGCTCACGATATGCCGGTTACCGTCTCCCTGGTGGTAGGAACCACCTTGTTATCTGATGACATGGTCACCATAACCAAGGACCCCAATTCTCCGTTCGCAGACAGGATGGGGTATTTTTACCAGGTGATATTGGGAAGGAAATTCAATGAGCGTATATCACTGCAGGTAAGCCCTACCCTGATTCACAGGAATTATGTCCAGGCGGCTCCGGATAAAAATGACCTTTATGCCCTGGGTTTCGGAGGGCGGTGTAAGATCACCCACCGGTTGAGCCTTACGGCCGATTATTTTTATTTGCTCAACGATTATTCCGGAAGCGGCCGTTATAATGCCTTCTCCCTGGGTGTCGATATAGAGACAGGGGGGCATGTATTTCAATTGCATGTAACCAATGCAACCGGCATGAACGAACGGGCCGAGATTGCCGATACCAATTACAACTGGGGAAAGGGGGAAATCGCATTAGGGTTTAATCTCTCCCGGAATTTTAATCTTAAAAAGAACAGGAAGATTACGTTTAATTAAGGAGGCGTATTTTGTTTCGCCGGATCAGAAGCTGACTACCTCCCAATAAGCTTTTTTGGGTTTCCCGGCAATATCAAATAATAAAGGATAATTTTTTCTTCCCGGGACAGGATAGGAATCCAGCCAGGTATTTTTATCAGTGACATTCCAAAAGGTAATTCCAGTCAAATCTTCCTTGAAATCGCGGAAGACCCCAAATATCTTTTTATATTGGTTCGCCTGCATCTGCTCCAATTCTGCCGTAAGACTATCGGACTCGCCGTTTTTTCTGGAACGTTTGTTTTTCTCCCAGGGATAAACGGACATATCTAATTCTGTGATCTGTACCTTCAATCCCAGGGCTGCAAATTTCCGGATGGTTTCGCGAAGATCGGTTTCCCCTGGTTCATAGACTGACCAATGCCCCTGCAGCCCTACTCCGGTAACCGGAACTCCCCCATCCAACAATTGTTTGAGCAGTTTGTATACACGCTCTCTTTTCTCCGGCCTTTCTGTATTGTAGTCATTATAGAAGAGCCGGGCCTCCGGATCAGCCTGGTGAGCGTATTCAAACGCTTTGGTAATGAATTCTTCGCCGCAGATCCGGTTCCATAAGGAATTTCTGAGAAATTTCGTGCTGTCATCATCAATCGCTTCGTTGACGACATCCCAGGCATATATTTTCCCTTTGTATCGTTTGACGACAGTGTTGATATGGTCTTTTAACCTTTGTAAGAGGACCTCTTTAGTTACGGTGGAACCTTTGGAATCTTTAAACAACCAGTCCGGAGTTTGTTCATGCCAGCATAGATTATGCCCCCTGACCTTTAGTCCATGCGCCTGTGCAAAATCAACAATTGCGTCGGCATCTTTCCAGAAGTAACGGTTTTCTTCCGGATGGATAGGACCCATTTTCATCGCGTTCTCCGGAGTGAGGCTGTTGAATTGCTGCAGGATCAATGCTGAGTCCGGACCTGTTAATGATTTTGGTGAAACGGCTACACCTATCGGGAAGAAATCTTTATAATAATCTTTGAGGCCTTTTTGAGAAAAGTTTTCTTGAGCGAAGGAAGGGCTGGTAATAGTGAGGACAAAGAATAAAAATAGTACGGCCAATTTGTTCATTTGCTCTTTTTTTGTTTTAAGGTTGGGCCTTGGGATAGGCAAAAACTGTATCGTTTTGGATCCGGGTGGTGTTAATTCCGGTGAAAAGTTTCCGGAGGGCCGAGATAGCTGGGTTTCACTCCTCCTGCGTCGATCACCAACTTTTGCAATACGACGCCGGGATCCACCATCCAGAATTTAAGCACATGTTTACCCGGAGTGGTTAGCCGATGCCTGGATGTGATTGTAAATATATTGTTGGCTACTGATATTTCCCAGGGTTTGGTAGAAGGATTTACATGTAGATCGAGGATTTTAGGTGTTTCTTCGTCAAAAGAAATACCATAACGCAGTCCGTTGGTGGAAAAATCCAGAGTAGGAGAGAAAAAGGCCTGGACGTTAACAGTCCCGGTATCAAAGAGATATACGTCGTATTCCAGGTGGGGGCTGCTGCCTCCCGGAAGTTTTGTTTGTAAACCAATGGTAACAGGCATGGTTGTCATTCCCGACAAGGTCCTGCCTAAGCCTGGGATTCGCTGCCATTTTACCGCAGTTTCATTTCCCCCTGCCTGCTTTACGGCATTCCTATAAACCGTATTCTCCGGCTTGATTTTGCTTTCCACAGCCCGTGAATAATGTTCAGCTTCTATGGAAATAAAACCCGTGGTTTCGATGAATCCCTTCGCCTCGTTTTTTTTAGGTATCAGGGGATTGGGAAGAGGAACTTTTATTTTTACTTGTTTGCCATCCGGACCGCTCACCGTGATCATTCCATACTGATTCCCTGCAGGCACCTTGCCCCAGTCTATATTTACCCATAAACGATCCTGCAGATCGATTTCATCTTTTTGAGTAGTATTAGTAGAAGGAGAGATCCGGAGCCAGGCAGCATCCGATTTTATAGAGTATTTAAAAGGATGTTGCGTTCTGTTGAAGACTTCCATATAATGTGCAGCGGGCCCATAAGGATCGAAGGAGGGCAGGGCTGCAACTGCGTTAACATTACTTTTAACATTACTGTCCGAGCCCGGCCACCAGGATTCACTTCCTTCAAGGGATACTCCCCACGAAGATCCGGAGACGGATGTAGTATCGATTGTTTTTACTTCGGGCATGCTGTTCACCGGGGGCTGCTGCCAATAGGTATAACCAATATGCGTCTGGTCCATCATATGATCCCATTTTCCACCTGCCATTTCTTGGTTATAATATCTGGAAAGGATGGAGTCCTTGGTATATAATTCTTTCGCGCGTTCGGCCATCTGGTTGGTTGACGATCTTCCCTGACCGGCGTAAAGCCTGTTCTTTGCAACGGTGTAATACAATTCATTCAGATTGGAGCAGGCCTTTACGGGGTGCAATATCAACTGATAAAAAGCATCTCTGCTGGAAACGGGCAATAGCTGATTGATGGAATCGGCCTGCGAGGCTAAGGCTTGATAATCAGCCGCGACGGTTTCCCATTCCCTGTAATTAACCAAACTATAGGTTTCCGGAGACAACAGTTCCGGCTTGCGCCTCGCATTATACCGGGTATATTTTGCCAGGATCTCTGCTATTGCCGGCGCATGCTCAGGACCAAATTGCCTTGCTGCCCATTGCCGGCCGTATTCCGGTAATTTTTCCGCCGGCCACCTGGCCGGATCCCAGGCATAATCCAGGAAAAATTCAATGGGGAATTCCATGGGCTTGATATCTCCTACGTTTACGATCCAAATCCTGTCCACCCCATATTGCCAGCTCAGATGCATCTGTTCCCACACTCTTTCGATCTGATTTGTGTTCAGCCATTTATAGTTTCTTGGATCACCCACATAATCAAAATGATAATACATTCCATAACCTCCGGCTCTTGATTTTTCGCCCATTGCAGGCAGTTTTCTTACATTCCCCCAGTTGTCATCGCATAACAATAAGGTAATATCGTCGGGTACACGCATACCGTTATCATAATATTGCTGCACTTCCTTATACAGGGCCCATGCCTGCGGGATGGCTGCCGGAGTCTTTCCGGTTACTGACTGTATGATCCCACGTTGATCGTGAACGATCCTTTCCAGCAAAGCAATATTACTCCCTTCCGTCATAGGCATATCACCATCTCCCCTCATGCCGACCGTTACGATGCTTTCATGTGAACCCATATGTTCTATGCCCTTTTTCCAGAAGGCCCTGAGCGTATCCTCATTGCCGGCATAGTTCCATTGGCCCGATCCATAACGTTTCCATTCCTGCTGGGCGCGAAGCATCGGTTCGTGATGGGAGGTACCCATGACGATTCCGTATTTATCCGCCATTACCGGATTTAAGGTGTCGTCATCGTTGAAAGCATTACCCC
This sequence comes from Flavitalea flava, assembly GCF_054461575.1. NCBI lineage: Bacteria > Pseudomonadati > Bacteroidota > Chitinophagia > Chitinophagales > Chitinophagaceae > Flavitalea > Flavitalea flava. Next base: position 119,561 of record NZ_JBTLQH010000015.1, on the reverse strand, counting down.
ACATGGCCGGCCAGAGAAAGTTCGCTTTCATACGCAGCAGCAATTCGAACACCCGTTCATAAAAAAAATGATTCAATCCGCCGAATTTTTTATGTGCCCAGCCTGATAGGGCAGGTGCTTCGTCATTGATGAAGAATCCACGGTATTTTACTGTTGGATGACTCCATACCCCAGCTGCCTGCTTCAGGTACAATTCTTTTTTTTGCGGTACAGGGACATCGGCCCACCAATACCAGGGTGAGATCCCAATCTTCCTGGATAATTCGAAGACGCCATAAGCAGTGCCTCTCCGGTCACTTCCGGCAATAACCAATGCACGGGTAATGCCCTTTACCGGATGATCGATCGTTTCGATAGACCAGGCTTCCCATTTATCTTTCAGACTATCGGCGAGTAAAGTTGACCGGGAGGTAAGGCCCCTGACTAAACGACAGCTGTCGAGGCTACCCACGATAATCAGGTTCTCTGCGGTTTGCGGAACCGTATGGATGATAACAGGCCGGCAACCGGTAACCCTTTCGATATCCTGTTGCAAGAGTCCTGCTGCTTTCTGAACGAGCCAGTAGTCATTTGAGTCTACATATATACCGGTAGGAGATGCCGCAGGATAGACGATAGGAAAGGCGTGGGCAGGGACCTGTGCATATATAGAAAAAGCGGCTAGGTTCAGCATAAATATAAAGGCCGCCTTTTTCATGATCTTTTTGTTTTTTAAAATCCGATTGAATTTCCTCCGTCAACCGGCAGAATAACCCCAGTCAGGAATTTAGCTGATTCCGATGCCAGGAATAATGCCGCCTCTCCAATATCATCCGGCTCGCCTAATTTACCTAGGGGGGTCCGGGACAATACCTTTTGTTTTCTTTCTTCATCGCCATTCAATGCTTTTCCTGACATTTCTGTAGCGATGAATCCCGGCGCAATACAGTTCACCCGGATGCCCAGCGGAGATAGTTCTACCGCCATGGCCCTGGTCATGCCTTCTATGGCTGTTTTGGAAGCTGTATACGCAATGACCTTTGGCAGCCCGTATTGTGCAGCCATGGAACTGATATTTATGATATTCCCCTTCCCCTGTTCCAGCATCACCTTTATTACTTCCCTGGACAAAGTGAACACGGCCATTACATTGGTATGTATTACCCTATAAAATTCTTCATCGGTAACTTCCGTTAATTCCTTTTTCATATTGATCCCGGCATTATTCACCAGGATGTCGATCTTTCCATAGGTCTCCTTTACCCGAAGGACCAGACCGGGAATGGCTGCGAGGTCGTTCAGATCCTGGCAAAGAGGGATACATCGTTCTCCCAGTTTCAGGCAGGCGGCCTTTAACCGTTCCTGGTCCCGGCCAATGATCACCGTGAAAATACCCTGTTGTACAAATTTCTCTGCGATCGCGAACCCTATACCTCCGCCCCCCCCTGTGATAAGAGCAATTCTGTCCGGTTCCGCTTTTTTATGATGTGGTTGTTCCATGTTTAGATAGTTTGCTTTGTTTCTCCTGGATCCCTATTGACGAGGCCCGAACGACGAGTTCGGAACGTAACAGGATCGTATTGGCCGAATTAATGCCGGATACTCCGTTTAAATGATTGATCAGGTTACGGGCAGCCACCTGCCCCATTTCGTAGCCGGGATAATTTATAGTAGTCAGATTGGGTTCCACCACCGTCGATACCGGATCGTTATTAAAACCGACGAAGGCAATGTCCTCCGGAATGCGGATACCCGCCTTCTTCAGGGCTATCATACATCCCACGGCACAATTATCATTCGCCACAAAAACGGCGTCGGGGATGGGATGCATTTTCAGGATCTGGGTGGCTGCTTCCGAACCGGCTTCCTGACTAAGATTACTGATGAGCACATGCTCTTCCTTTAGGGCGATACGATGCTCTGCCAACGCCTCTTTATATCCCTGTAACCGGTCGCGGTATACATTTCTTTTTGGTGTTGCCGATATGTAGACGATACGTTTACGTCCCAGGCCGATCAGATGTTGGGTAGCTTCATACGCCGCTTTCCGGTTATCGATCAGGATATTGGTACAGGCTTTATGCTCCGCAACACGGTCAAAAAAGATCAGGGGAATTTCTTTTTTTATAAAGGCCTCAAAATGACCGATCGAATCCGTGTCATAGGCGAGTGATACAAGCAAACCGTCCACCCGGTTGTTGAACATGGTTTTGGCGCTGGCTATTTCTTTTTGAGCCGATTCGGAAGACTGACTGATGATCAGGTTAAACCCTTCCTGGTTCGCTATACTTTCAATCCCCGCAATAACGGTGGACATAAAATAACTGTTCAAACGGGGTATGATCACGCCGATGGTATTAGTGCGCCGCGTCCTGAGATTGCGGGCAAAATTATTGGAACGATAGCCCATCTCTTCGGCCAGGTCTGCAATTTTTTTCCTCGTTTTTTTGCTGACTACCGGGTCATCCTTCAACGCGCGGCTAACGGTGGCGATTGAAATATTCAATTTTCGGGCGAGGTCGTATATCGTAATTTCTTTTCCTGTTGTCATACAATCGTTTACATGCTGAAATTAAAGGTAAATTAATTATTTTTCATTAAAAAAAATGTAATCGGTTACATTTTTCAAAAATATGTTTACTTTAGTATCACGATTCCGTACCTGCATACTTGCCATAACCAACAAAACAACGATTGATCTATGCAGCCAAAACCAACTTTCCATTTATTAATTGAATGGCCCCGGATCCCTCCGGCGTTTGCTATAAAGAATAACCCACCTCCAGGCATTTTGCCTGTTCCTTCATTTCCTAACCAAAACTTTTAATTTTTAAAACGAACATGTATGAAAGTCTCGCTTTTGAGTAAACCCTTGGCGCTCACCTTATGTATATTGGCCATTTTTATACCGGCCTTTTCCCTTCAGGCTCAAAATACCATTCACATTAAAGGCAGGATCCTTAACGAAAGCGGTCAGCCGGTAATAAAAGCCACGATACTGGTAAAAGGATCCAAAACCGGTGTAAGCAGTGATGAGACTGGAAACTTCGAGATCGTAGCGCCATCCGATGCAACCCTTCTTGTCTCTTCCGTTGGGTTCACCAACAGTTCCATCCGGGTGGCAGGAAGGCCTTCAATAGAGATATCGCTCACCCCATCCGCCAATTCTCTGAGCCAGGTTATTGTGGTGGGTTACGGAACGCAAAAAAGACAGGATGTTACCGGGTCTGTCGTCTCCGTTAGTGCAAATACCCTTCAGGAAGTACCTACCGCCAACGTGATCAGCGAATTGAAAGGAAGGGCAGCCGGTGTGGATATCGTAAGCAATAGTTCAAGCCCGGGTGCAAGCGGCCAGATCCGGATCAGGGGAAACCGGTCTCTCTCCGCAGAACTTCCTAATAACAATATTGCCGGAACGGTATCCAACAACGATGCCCTGAATGCACCCTTAATGGTCGTGGATGGCATTCCCTATGGCGGAAGCATAAATGATCTTAATCCTGACGATATAGCCAGTCTCGATATTTTAAAGGACGCATCCGCTACCGCAATCTACGGATCAAGGGGATCCGGAGGTGTGTTGCTGATCACTACCCGCAGGGGTAAGCCCGGGAAAGCCGTCATGAGTTACAGCGGTTACTACGGTCTTAGTAATGCAACGGGCGATTACAAGGTGTATAACGGTGCCGGTTATGCGGCGTTAAAAGCAGAGGCTCAGGCGGGCAATAGTGTCAATCCCGGAACTACGGCCTATGGATTGACAACGGCTGAACAGGCTGGTCTGGCGAACAACACATCCACGGATTGGCAAAAGCTGATCTATCAGCAGGGACATGCCACCAATCACCAATTGAGTCTGGCCGGTGGGAATGAAACCACCCGCTTTTCATTAGGAGCAGGATATTACCGGGAGACAGGTATAATTCCCGGGCAGGATTTTACCAGGTATTCCCTGCGAGCTACGGTAGATCATCAGATCAACCGTAAATTAAAGATCGGCATCAATATCCTAAATTCACTGAGTTATATGGATCCCAACTCCGGGCAGAACAATCCTACCCAGGGGCTGGTCAGGTTGAGCCCGTTGGTATCTCCATATAATGCCGATGGATCCGTTAATAAACTTCCGCAAACCGGGTCTATCGACGGAGCTACCGTCAATCCTTTATCCATAAAATACAATGCAGCCGCAATTTTGAACAGGGACCGAAGACTGCGGACCTTTAACAGCCTTTATGGCGAATGGGAAATTATCAAGGGGTTGAAATACCGTGTCAACGTAGGATTGGATTATCTGCAGGACCAACAGGGGACTTATTCAGGACCGAATACTTTTTACAATTCCAGTACGGCACTTAGCGGCGCCAATGAATCGGTGCTGAATGCCGAAGCATGGACCTACACCGTGGAAAACCTGTTGACCTATGACAAGACCATCAGGGAAAAACACCGGATCACTTTTACGGGGTTGTATAGTTTCCAGAAAGACCATACCCAGAGCAGCGCTTTCAGCGGGAACGGCATCCCTGCCGATTACATACAGAATTATAACCTGGGATTGGCAGGATCGGTGAATGCCAATACGACCAGTCCGGGCAACAACTCCTTTTCTGAAAGAGGGCTCATCTCTTATATGGCCCGTCTGAACTATGCGTTCGATAACCGTTTTCTTTTTACGGCGACGGTCCGTACAGACGGATCTTCGGTATTGTCTCCCGGCAATCAGTATTTCACATATCCCGCTCTTGCTGCCGGATGGAATATCGGGAACGAAAAATTTATGAATACTATTCCCGCTGTAACCAGTCTTAAGCTCAGGGGAGGATGGGGAATAACTTCCAACCAGGGTATCAATCCATATGCCACCTTGGGTGCCCTCAGCACCAATGCCTATAATTTTGGTCCCGTCACCCTGGGTCAAAATTCCGGATACCTGGTGACCAGCCTGGCTAATAAATCCTTAAAATGGCAATCTACTTCCGAGTACAATATTGGAATTGATTTCGGATTGTTCAAAAATCGCATTACCGGTGCCATCGAAGTATATGATCAGCGGACCAGCAATATCCTGCTGCAGGAAAGCCTGCCTGGAAGTAACGGTGCAGGTAATACGATTGTAAATGCCGGTAAAACAAAAGGGAATGGATTTGAACTCAGTATCAGCAGTATTAATGTGCAGACGCCCGGCGGTTTCACCTGGTCGACCGATCTGAACTTTTCGGTGGACAGAGGCAAAATCGTTCAACTGCAGAATCCTGCGTTAAAAAAAGATATTGCTAACGGATGGTTTGTCGGTCAGCCCATATCGGTCATCTATGACGTTAAAAAAACAGGGATCTGGCAAACAGCGGATTCAGCATCGGCCAGGACTTTTGGACAACGACCCGGACAGATAAGAGTAGAGGATATCAGCGGACCGAATGGCAAACCCGATGGAAAGATCGATGCCAATGATGCACAGGTCATAGGTAATTATCAGCCAAACTGGACCGGTGGATTGACGAACCGTTTTGCCTATAGGAATTTCGACCTGTCGGTGGTCATGTATGCCAGGATGGGACAGACGGTCGCGGTAACCTATATTACCTCTGATGGGGGAGCACAGGGCTTTGACTTTTTCAATAACGGAAGGAATAACCAGGTGAAGACAGATTACTGGACGCCTTCGCATGCCACCAATGCTTTTCCAAGACCCGATGCCAGCGCTGATAAATTCCTGTATGCCTCCACACTGGCCTATCAGGACGGATCCTTTATCAAGATGAGGAGTATCAACCTGGGATATACGCTGTCGCCCAAATTATTGAATCGGGCAGGGATCAGTTCAGTAAGAATGTATCTGACGGCGATAAACCCCTTTATTATTTATTCGCCTTTAGTCCGCTCCGGCCTGGGTCTTGACCCGGAGGGAAACGGATATGCCGGAGGTGTAACTACGGCCGTTACCGGAGGATCTGTACCAACTATTCCTTTGAGGGCTATTACCGTAGGTTTGAATGCTCCGCCTACCCGTCAGTTTAACCTGGGAGTCAATGTAAAATTTTAATTTTTTTTAAATATATCAGTTATGAAGCCGAAGATCTATAAACTTCTTTTCACGGGTCCTATATATATCCTGGCCCTGATTACCCTTTTAAATTTGGCGGGTTGTTCCAAATTATTGGAAGAACACCCCAAATCTCAAATCACTCCTTCCTTTTTCAATACGCCGGGGGGCATCCTGGGAGGCATTTCCGGAGTCTATTCCGATATGCGTAATTTATGGGGTACCGAAGGATTTACGAATATTACCATGGCCGGCACAGATGAAGTTCTGGCAGGCGGAAGCGCCAGCGGCATCTGGTTCTGGACCTATAACGGTCTGTCTGCCAAGACCGACGATATGGGCGCCTTGTGGAATATTGCCTACCAGGATATCAATACACTGAACGGCGTTCTGCAGTTTGGTGCGACGGCCAGCCTGGATACGGCCACCCGGGTTCAGTACCTGGCCCAGGCGAAATTCCTGCGTGCCTTTTATTATTTCTACCTGGTACAAACGTTTGGTGACGTGCCATTGCATCTCAATTTTATCACCAACGCAACTACTTCAGATTCCAGGCAATCTATAGCAAATGTATATACGCAGATCATTAAAGACCTGACGGAAGCTTCAACCGAATTACCGGCTGCCCCTACAGCGCCTTTCCTTGGCAAGCCTGCCACCCAACCCGTTGCTTTATATCTTCTGGCTAAGGTGTTTCTGACCAGGGGCTGGTCAGGTGCAGCAGGCCCGGGTGATTTTGCGCAGGCTGCTTCGATTGCCTCTGCACTTATTGCGGCTAAGGGAACTTATGGTCTCGATCTCTGGCAGAATTTCGGGGATGCCAATAAACCGGGGAATGAATACGGTAAAGAAACCTTGTTCGTCATCGACAGGGAAGCCGATCTGAAATACGGGGAACGTACTACGGGTGTGAGAGCAAATGGCCCCAAGGAAAATGGAACGAATTTCTTTTTCCGTCCAAATTATCCAACGATCAATGCAAATTATCCCGCCTCCGGCGGAGGCGCCATCATGACCAGGGATATCCCGAATGGACGGCCATTTATCCGTATCCGGCCAAATACTAATTATGTCCTGAATGAGGTTTTTACCGACCTGGTCAATGACTCCCGTTTTGATAATACGTTTCAAACGGTTTGGACAGCCAATACGGCCGGCGTAACCACCCCGCGGGGAGCCCTGACCGTTGGTGTGGACACCGGGATCTGGACTCCGCCTTACGAGGTCAGTGCAGCACAACGGGCCGCTTTTAAAGGAGTGATCCTTACACCAACAGGAGCGAATGGAAGTTCTCCTTATACCACCACGATGTATCCTTCCCTAAAAAAATATGATGACCCGAACAGGGCCGATGTAAACGATGCATCCAGCCGCCCCTTTGTGTTCTTTCGTTTTGCCGATGTTTACCTGATCGCTGCGGAGGCCTATTTTAAAGCGGGCGATAATAATTCCGCTGCGGATATGCTTAATGTGATCCGGCAAAGGGCAGGGTACAAAGTTTCAAATACGCCTGTACAGAATGCGGCGGCCGTATTGGCGCAAACCATCACCCCGGGTCAGGTTACCCTTGATTTTATCCTGGACGAACGTTCCCGGGAATTGTTCGGGGAATGCCAGAGATGGTGGGACCTTGTCCGGACGCATTCGCTGGCGGAACGCCTGAGCCAATTTAACCCGACGGAAGCGAACCCGGGTTTTTTGGCATCGAGTCCTGCCAATGCTTTTTCGCTTAGGCCGATTCCTGCGACCCAGATAAACCTGGTAACTTCAGGTCCGGCCTTTACGCAGAACCCGGGGTTTTAGTTTTTCGGGCTATTTTTGATAACCGAGCATAGCGAAGGTTAGGAACGAGTCCTGAACAGTGTTCAGGACGAAGTTCGGTCGCACTGCGCTTTCAAAACTCTTTGCGTCGCGGAACAGCCTTGAATAAAATTTGCATTGCGGAACAGCCATTCGTTAACCTGAAATAAAAACAAATTTGAAAATACGGGTATTGAGCATCTTATTGATTGCGGGGATATTGAAGGGAGCCCCGGGTGTTTTTGGTCAGGTGGTCTTGCCCCGCCTGGTGGGGGATAGTATGATCCTGCAAAGGGATGTTCCGGTGAACATATGGGGCAAGGCAACGCCGGGTGAGAAAGTATCGGTAAGGTTCAACGGAGCTGTTTATGAAGAAGTTACCGGGGCCAGTGGAAACTGGTCTGTCCGCATGTCTCCGACAGCAGCCGGGGGACCTTTTATTATGGAGATAGATGGGAAAAATCATATAGTGCTTAAGGATATCCTGATTGGAGACGTATGGGTATGTTCCGGACAATCAAATATGGAATTGTCTATGGAAAGGGTAAAAGAAAAATATGCGGAGGTGATTGCCCACTGCGGCAATCCCGCGATCCGTCAATTCTCCCAGCCTATGCGATATTATTTTTCGGGACCGGCCGATGAAATTCCTTCGGGGAAATGGGAGACTGCGTCTTCATCCTCCGTCCTTAATTTTTCTGCCGTTGGCTATTTTTTTGCGAAGGCTTTGAATGATCAGGAAAAGATACCGATCGGCCTTATCAAAACCAGTGTGGGCGGATCACCTGCAGAAGCCTGGCTAAGTGAAAAGGCATTAAAGGCATTCCCACAATACCAAATGGTAGCCGACCGGTTCAAAGACAATGCCTTTACCGATAGCATACGGAAAAAAGAAAATTTCGTCAGCAAGGATTGGTATCAACGCCTCTGGCAGCAGGATAGCGGGCTGAACAATAGCGAAAACAAATCCTGGTTGGATCCTGGGTACGACGATTCTTCCTGGGAGCAAATGCGTATTCCGGGATTTTTTGAGCCGGTCCCGTATACCTGGTTGCAGAACGGAGTCGTTTGGTTGCGCAAGGAGATCGATATTCCAGAAAGAATGACGGGGCATTCAGTAAAATTGTTTTTAGGAAGGATTGTTGACCAGGATTCAGTGTATGTAAATGGTGTTTTCGCTGGAACTACCGGATATCAATACCCACCCAGAAGATATGAATTGCCGGCAGGGGTCCTCCGCCCGGGAAAGAATAGTATCGTGATCAGGGTGATCAATAGTTCCGGACAGGGAGGGTTTGTTCCGGATAAACCCTATTGCCTCATCGATAAGGATCTGCGGATCGATCTTAGCGGGAATTGGAAATTCAGATGGGGCGCGCATGTTCCTGCATTACCAGGCAATACTTTTTTTCAATATCAGCCGGGAGGGTTGTACAATGGAATAATCGCTCCTTTATTACCCCTTGCCATAAAAGGTGTGATCTGGTACCAGGGAGAAGCCAATACGGCAAAGGCAAAAGAATATAACCGGCTCTTCACAGCCCTGATCGAAGATTGGCGAAGGGAGTGGGGGCAGGGTGTATTTCCCTTCCTTTTTGTACAACTGCCAAATTTTACGGAGGTTAAGCCTAAACCGGCGGAAAGTAATTGGGCCGAATTAAGAGAAGCGCAACTTCGAACCCTTTCTCTTCCCCAAACCGGGATGGCCGTTACGATCGATATCGGGGAATGGAACGATATCCATCCCCTGAATAAAGAAGACGTTGGAAAAAGATTAGCACTGGTCGCCAGAAAAGTGGCTTATACTGAAACCGGACTTGTTTTTTCCGGCCCGCTCTACCGGTCCATGCAGAAAGAAGGGCATAAGATCAGGATCAGTTTTACCAACACCGGGTCTGGTTTGCTGGCCAAAGGAGCCGCCAATGGGGACAGTGTATTACATTGTTTTGCGATTGCCGGTCCGGATAAGATCTTTTTCTGGGCGAAGGCTTCGATCGAAGGCAATGAGGTAGTCGTATGGAATGACCAGGTTCCAAATCCTGTTGCTGTTCGTTATGCCTGGGCCGATAATCCCGAAGGGGCGAACTTATATAATAAAGAAGGACTGCCGGCTTCTCCTTTCCGCACTGACACGGCGGTTGTTTTGGTGGCGTTGATGAATGGGGACAGGATTTCTCCCCGCCTGAAACCTCCGGTGCAATTGACCGCTGAACAGGATCACCGGCGGTTAATGCAGATTTTGCATATCGATTCGATCCGTCCCGGACCATCCGGTAATCCAAAGGCGCAGGATGCGGCTAATAATGATGAGTCCAAAGCCAGCCCTTATTCCAGCCTGCCTGATCCGCTGCGTCTAAAAAACGGTAAAAAGGTGACTTCGGCAAAAATGTGGTGGAAGCAACGACGCCCGGAGATCGTCGAAGATTTTGACCGGGAGGTATATGGGCGGGTTCCCGCTTACACGCCAAAAGTGAATTGGGAGCTGGTTAACGCGTCCCGGGATACGATCGGGGCATTTCCCGTTATTACAAAAAAGTTGTTGGGGCATGTGGATAATACTGGCTATCCTTTGCTCACCGTCGATATTCAACTAACGCTGGTTACTCCGGCTATGGCTGCCGGCCCCGTTCCTGTTATTATGGAATTCGGGTTTGTATTTCCGCCAGGGTTCCGGCCCCCGGTTATCAGGCCTCAGGTTAGCAGGCTTCCGGTTCCCTCGTCCGGATCTGCGCCCGCCGACCCAAGCTGGCAGGAGCAGGTTCTGGCAAAAGGCTGGGGATATGCGATCCTGATTCCCACCAGTTATCAGCCGGATAACGGAGCAGGTTTGACGGAGGGTATTATCGGCCTCGCTGCCAAAGGGCAACCGCGAAAACCAGATGATTGGGGTGCTCTGAGTGCCTGGGCATGGGGAGCCGGCCGTGCCTTGGATTATTTGGAAACCGACCGGTCCGTGGATGCCGGACAAGTGGGGATCGAGGGTCTGTCCCGTTATGGTAAAGCGGCTATCGTAACGATGGCCTATGACCCTCGTTTTGCGATTGCTTTTGTTGGTTCTTCCGGTGAAGGGGGAACGAAGATACACCGGCGTCATTTTGGAGAACAGGTAGAGAATGTTGCATCCTCTTTCGAATATCATTGGATGGCAGGCAATTTTATTAAATATGCCGGACCGCTTACCGCAAACGATCTTCCTGTCGATGCGCATGAACTGATTGCGCTTTGTGCGCCACGCCCGGTGTTCATCAGCTCCGGCTCGCCAAAGGTCGAAGGGACCTGGGTGGATGCCAAAGGGATATTGCCTTCCGACAACATAGCGGCGGCCACACGACCGGGCCAAACTGGCCGGCCTTTCTGCAGTTTGCCGATCGGTATATCAAAGTCAACCACTTCTAATCCTCATTATATAAATTACCTTAGTTAACATGAAACATTTCTTTACCCCAACCATCAGGATTTGTTGTTTTGTCCTTTGCCTTGTCTTTTCCTTAGGTGAAAATTCGCAAGGTCAGACGCTTACTGCTTCGCGATCTGCATCCCCGGAAAAGGGAGGAGGAGTAAAGGAGGCCTGGTTAAATCCATCGCTTTCTCCGGATGCCCGGGTGAAGGACCTGATCCCGCGTCTAACGCTGCAGGAAAAGATCTACCAGATGGTGAATAACAGCCCGGCTATTCCCCGTCTTCATATTCCGGAATATGATTGGTGGAACGAAGCACTGCATGGTGTCGCCCGGTCGGGTGTTGCCACGATCTTTCCACAACCTATCGGGATGGCTGCCACATTTGATGAGGGGCTTGTCGGTCAGGTGGCTACTGCTATTTCCGATGAGGCGCGGGCCATGTATAATGCAGGTGTAAAAAAAGACTACCGGAATCGCTTCGGGGGATTGACCTTCTGGACCCCCAATATCAATATTTTCCGGGATCCGCGCTGGGGCAGAGGGCAGGAGACCTATGGTGAAGATCCTTATCTGACCGCTCAGATGGGGGTAGCGCTTGTACGTGGATTACAGGGCAATGACCCGAAATACCTGAAGACAGCCGCCTGCGCCAAACATTTTGCCGTCCATAGCGGACCGGAAAAACTTCGCCATATATTCGATGCTGAAGTTTCGAAAAAAGATCTGTGGGAGACCTATCTGCCAGCTTTTCATGCTCTGGTCGATGCCAAGGTAGAAGCTGTCATGTGCGCCTATAACAGGACCAATGGGGAGGCCTGCTGCGGAAATACGTATCTGTTGCAGGACGTATTAAGGGACCAATGGAAGTTCAAAGGTCATATCGTATCGGATTGCGACGCGATCGGCGATATTTTCGAAACCCAGAAATTAGTGAAAAGCAAGGCAGGGGCTGCAGCTCTCGCCCTTGAGCGGGGGGTAAACCTCAATTGCGGGGATACCTATCTTGCTTTAAACGACGCTCTCAGCCAGGGCCTGGTCACGGAACGGCAGATCGACAGTTCCCTGGCCATTCTTTTGCGTACCCGGTTTAAGTTAGGATTTTTCGATCCGTCCGGGTCAAACCCTTATGACAAAATTCCGGAATCCGTTATTAACAGTTCCGAACATCGCCGTTTGGCCAGGAAGGTCGCCCAAAAATCAATCGTGCTATTGAAAAATAACGGGGTACTTCCTTTATCAAACGGGCTGAAAAAATATTATGTTACCGGTCCGAATGCCAGTAATGTGGATGTGCTGATCGGTAATTATTATGGCACTAATAACCGGTTAGTAACCTTTTTGGAAGGATTGGCGGCTCAGGTGCAGCCTGGCAGTCAGCTGACTTACCGGATGGGCGTTCTTTTGGACAGAGACAATGTCAATCCCATAGACTGGGCATCCGGCGAATCGAAAACAGCAGACGCTACGATTGCCGTTCTGGGGCTATCCAGTCTTCTGGAAGGAGAAGAGGGGGAATCGCTAGCTTCTTCTTCTGCCGGAGACAGGCTGGATTATGCCATCCCAAAAAACCAGGTAGACTATCTGAGAAAATTGAAAGAAGGAAATCCCAAACCCGTCATTGCCGTTATCACAGGCGGCAGTCCCATGAATCTGGCAGAGGTGCAGGAACTGGCAGATGCCGTCTTATTCGTTTGGTATCCCGGTGAAGAAGGAGGAAATGCGTTGGCCGATATTTTGTTCGGAAAGGTTGCTCCTTCGGGAAAACTGCCGGTTACTTTTCCAAAATCCCTGGAACAATTACCTCCCTATGAAGATTATTCTATGAAGGGCAGGACGTATAGATATATGAAGGAAGAACCGTTATATCCTTTCGGATTCGGCCTCAGTTATACAAAATTTGCCTATAGCGGTCTGCATTTGTCGAAAACCGTTGTTCACCAATCAGAAACATTGACTGCCGATCTGACCTTGACCAATACCGGTAAAATGGGCGCTGAAGAGGTTGTCCAATTATATATTACCCATGAAAATTTGGGAGAAGAAACCCCTTTATATGCCTTGAAAGGTTTTCAGCGCGTATATTTGGGGCCCGGTACTTCCCGGAAGATTCATTTTACCCTTTCGCCGGATAAACTGGCCGTAGTAGATGCAGAAGGGAAAAGTGTTTTACCGGCCGGAAAGATCAGGATCAGTATCGCCGGGTCGCTTCCCTGCAACCGTAGCCTTATATTGGGTGCGGCAAAAGGAGTAGAGGGAGAATTTACGGAAGCACTTTAAATAACGGTTGAAACTTTTGAAACGGTTGAAGGGATGCGGCCAGCGGGTCGCCAATAAACAGAAAATCGGGACTGATATTATTGGAAAAGATTAAGAAAATTAAGTAGATTAAAAAGACTAAAAGGATAACAAAATGGCAAGACCCTTATTAATGGAAGAGACGATGAGATGGTATGGACCCAATGACCCTGTCAGCCTATGGGATATCCGGCAGGCGGGTTGTACTGGGGTTGTTACCGCGCTGCATCATATCGCCGTCGGAGAAGTTTGGCCACTTGAAGAGATCATCAAAAGAAAAGAAGAAGTAGAAGGAGCCGGCATGACCTGGACGGTGATTGAAAGCCTGCCTGTACATGAGGACATTAAAAAACAAACAGGAAGTTACCTGCAATACATAAAGAATTACCAGGAAAGCCTGCAGAATGTTGCCAAGGCAGGTCTGAAGGTAGTGACATATAATTTTATGCCTATCCTCGATTGGATGCGGACGGATATTTCATACGAAATGCCGGATCGCAGTAAGGCTCTGCGTTTTGAAAAGTCTGCTTTTGTCGCATTCGATCTGTTCATTCTTAAAAGACCAGGTGCTGAAAAAGACTATACAAATAAAGAAATAGAAAAGGCAAAATCACGCCAGGCGAATATGACGGGGGACGAAAAAGAAACTCTTTACAGGAATACCTTATTGGGTTTGCCGGGCAGCGAGGAACGATTTACGGAAGAGCAGATACTGGCAGCCCTGCGTGCTTATGAAGGGATAGACGCCGCGAAATTAAAACAGCACCTTTTTTATTTTCTGCAACAGGTGGTTCCCATTGCAGAAGCGGCAGGTTTAAAAATGGCGATCCATCCCGATGATCCTCCTTTTCCGATTCTTGGACTGCCCCGGATCGTCAGCACCGAACAAGATGCCCGCGAACTCCTTGACTGCGCTCCTTCCCCTGCAAATGGCCTTTGTTTCTGTACCGGCTCGTATGGGGTCAGGTCGGATAATGACCTCGCCGGTATGGTGCGTCGACTGGGAGAGCATATTCATTTTATACATCTTCGCAGTACCAAAAGGGACGAGGAAGGGAATTTCTTCGAGGCCGATCACCTGGATGGAGATGTAGATATGTACAGCGTAGTAAAAGAAATTTTACTAGTCATGCAAAAAAGGAAAGTTTCGCTTCCCATGCGCCCCGATCATGGGCACCAGATGCTGGATGACCTCAAAAAGAAGACCTATCCCGGCTATAGCGCGATTGGAAGATTGAGAGGACTGGCAGAACTAAGGGGAATGCAGTGGGGGATAGCGGGAGGGCTGTAAGGACCAAAATCTCCTTCTCCCGGACGAAGTTGTCGAAATAACGGATAAAACAAGATCGCCAAAGAATTAGCAGCAAAATTGGGAAAACAGTCTTTTTTTAAAAGTTGCTAAGTAACTTGCTGATCTAAATTATCCGATAATGTTTGATAAGTCCACCTATATCTCCAGAAGGGAAAAATTAAAAAAGCAGGTTGGTTCAGGTCTGATCTTACTACTGGGAAACGAACAGAGTAGTATGAACTACAAGGATAACTTTTATCACTTCAGACAGGATAGTAATTTCCTGTATTTTTTTGGGCTGGACAGACCGGGCCTGACCGGAGTGCTGGATATCGACAATAACTGGGATATCCTTTTTGGCAATATCAGTTCGATGGATGAAATCATCTGGACGGGACCCCAGCCCACTCTTGAAGAAGAAGCCGATACTACAGGCATCTCCATTGTCAGGGACGTGAATATTCTCGGCGCATTTATTGAAGCTGCCCGCAAAAAAGGCCAGACCATACATTATCTGCCGCCATACCGGATGGAAAATAGTTTTAAACTCGTGGACTGGCTGGAAGAGATACCCGAAGTTTGTTTAAAGGAGGAATCTTCTGTAACGCTGATAAAGGCGATTATTGCACAACGATCCTATAAAACCCGGGAAGAAATACGTGAGATTGAAGCTGCTGTTGAAATAACTTCCGCTATGCATCTGGCGGCCATTAAAGGCGCCCGGGAAGGAATGACTGAAACACAGTTGGCAGGTGTGGTGAATGGCATCGCTATCAGTTCCGGCGGCAATCTTTCTTTTCCTACCATCCTGACCGTCAATGGTCAGGTCCTGCATAATCACTATAGCAGCAATATCATGAAGGCCGGGCAAATGGTTCTTTGTGACAGCGGTGCTGAAAATGCCATGCATTATGCAGGCGATATGACCCGCACCTTCCCTGTTTCCGGAAAATTCACCAGTCTTCAGAAAGAACTTTACGAAGTAGTTGCCGCTGCACAACAGGCTGCCATAGATGCGTTGAAACCAGGTAAGTTATTCCTGGATGTTCACTTATTGGCCTGTGAAAAATTGGTAGAAGGTTTGAAAGGGGTCGGATTAATGAAAGGAGATAGCAAAGAAGCTGTGCAGGCCGGGGCACATACCCTTTTCTTCCAGTGTGGACTCGGACATATGATGGGCTTGGATGTGCACGATATGGAAGACCTCGGCGAGGAATATGTCGGGTATACCCCGGATCTCAAAAAGAGTAAAGAATTCGGCTTAAAATCCCTTCGTTTGGGCCGTGCGCTGGAAGCAGGCTTTGTAGTAACCGTTGAGCCTGGTTTGTATTTTATCCCACAGCTGATGGAAGTCTATAAAAAAGCAAAAAAACTGGATGCTTTTATTAATTACGATAAGATAGAGGATTTCTATTCTTTTGGAGGAATACGGATTGAAGACGACCTTTTGATCACGCCTACCGGTAGTCAATTATTGGGTAATCCATTGGTCAAGTCCGTACAAGGGATCGAGGAACTGAGAGGATTAGCCTGACCCGAAAAGGCCTTTTAAAAAATACTCCATAAGGGTAAACCATTAAATTTTTAATTGGTTTACCCTTATTTTATTTGAAAAACCCCTATTTTTATATTATAAAATTAGTTAAAGTGATTAGCCGTCCGGGACGCCGGCTTTTTCACGATCAAAAAAACTCCAATGAAAGAACCAATAATAGATCCAACGATAGGTCCAACGATAGGTCCAACGATAGGTCCAACGATAGGTCCAACGATGGATCCTATCCAAGGTACAATAAATGACCCCGGAAATGAGCCCCGGAATGATCCTCAGGGACTACCGGAAAAGGAATCTGTAGAAACCTTCAGTTACAAAAGGGGAACCTTTTTTGGCTGGCATAAAGTGATCACCGACTGTTTTCCATTTTTTGAAAAAAGAGTAAAAGAGATCATTGCCCAGAAAAGCAGAGATGAAGCAGAAATCGAAAAATTGTTGGACAGGATACTCTGGCATCTCAAACACGGCATGAATAAAGCCGTTTGCTGGGAGTTGGTGGATTATTATAAAAATGTGAATGGAAAAAGAGCGGTATTCTACTGGAATCAATGCGCTAATTCCGAAGTGCTTAAAAAAACCTTAGTGGTGACCCGCCGTCGCACCAATAAGACCAACCGCCGAAAGGATCAGCCATAATAATAATCCCTGTAAAAATGACCTGGGACCGGCAGAACGGATCGCGTCCCTGGTAAGGCCGGCGCCGATGAGGAATAAAGTCAGCATAAGTCCGGTCCCGGCTAATTTTACGATACTTTTCCCAATTGGTTGGATATAGGGTATATAGGTGTTAGCGAGGAGAGCGATTATAAAAAAACCGATGAACCAGGGAATGGTGGCAGGAGGTCTTTTTGTCAGCTTCGGTTCATGGTCAGGTTGGCTGTCCATTTTTCTTTCTTTTCTGTTCTGAACAAAAGCAGTTAGCAATGCAACCGGTATAATCCATAAGGCCCTAGCCAGTTTTACCGTTGTGCCTATCTGCAGGGCTTCGGGTCCATATTTTGCAGCAGCCCCAACAACCGAACTTGTATCCTGGATAGCAATCGCACTCCATAACCCAAACTGCAGCTGACTCAATTGTAACCAGTGACCCACCAGGGGAAAAAGGAATAGTGCCACTGCATTTAATAGGAAGACTGTTCCCATAGCAACGGATACCTGTTTTTCGTTAGCCCGGATAACAGGAGTCATAGCTGCGATCGCACTGCCCCCGCAAATGGCCGTTCCGCAGGTGATTAACCAGGAACTTTTTTTATCCGTCTTTAACAAACGACCAACCAACCATCCGGCAAGTAAAGTACCGGTGATGGAAATAACAGTGAGAAAGAAACCCTGTTTGCCGGCCGCGATGGCCATATGTACATTCATTCCAAATCCCAGCCCAACTACGGACGCCTGCAAAAGGATCCGGGTAATTTTATGATTTAATGCTATAAAAGGATTGCCGATACTTTGTGCAACCAGTATGCCCGTTAAAAGAGCGAAGGGTGGAGACATCCAGGGACCAAGACATAAACAGAACGCACCAATAAATAAGAAGGGAGAAACTATCGCCTTTGCCATAAAACACCTTTTTGTTTCGGCATCAAAGGTCCTTTGAAAAAGAGTGAGGTGGAAATCGTGTTTGGTTATCCCCGATTACATTAAGTTATTAGAGTAAGCCACTCTTGTAAATCGCATAAATAATTCTGGAAGTGCTTCACCATGCCCTTTCGGCTGAATAAAGAAAAAGGGACGTTCTATTTTTAATCCCTTCACGGGGATCAGTACCAATTCTTTATTGGATAATTCTTTGGTCACCGAATGGATGGAAAGAAAGGCCAGACAGGGACTATGGAGTAGATAGGATTTGATGCTTTCCGCGCTGCCCAGCTGCATTTCCACTTTCAATTGGGATAACTTTATGCCCAGCGGTCTTAGCGAATGTGCTATTACTTCAAGCGTACCTGAACCGGGTTCCCGTAACAACAACGGAATTTGCCGGAGCTCCTCCGGTCGTAGGTTTCCTTTTTGCGCCAGGGGATGTCCGGCACGCCCTACGAGGACGATCTCATCTTTTTTAAATTCCGTGTACCGGATCGAGGCATTTTTCGAATGTCCTTCCACTATGCCCAATTCAATTTCCTTATCCAGGAGCGCCTGTTCCATTTGCGCTGTATTTCCATTGATCAGGGTTACCCGGACCTCCTTATATTTTTTATGGAATGCGGCGAGAATAGGAGGCAAAACATAGGGTGCAACCGTCATGCTGGCGCCAACCCGTAAACTCCCGCTATGACGTTTGGCCAGATCGCTCATGTCAAATTCGAGGCTTCTGTAAACGGCAAAAAGCTGATCGGTACATTGCAACAGGGTCTCACCGGCATCGGTCAGTTTTATTTTGGTGCCATTTCTTTCGAAGAGTTTGAGTGAAAAGTGATTTTCAAGCTCATGTATATGTTTGGTCACCGCAGGTTGCGTGATAAACAATTCCTCCGATGCCCTGGTAAAGTTGAGTCTCTTTGCGGCAGTATGAAATACTTTTAAACGAAAGTCAAACATGAGGGCAAAGGTAGCTGTAGGTTTGGATGATACGAAAAGAAAAGAGCCAAAGGACAGGTGCATGGAATAGTCCTTAGATTTCTGGTTTATTGATCAGGGAAGAATATTCTTCCGGGGAATCCATGCCTTTCAGAATATGCCCGGAAGGCATGATCACCAGGTTAATATTTTCCGGATGGGAGCGTACAATGCTTTTGCATCCTTCTTTTTCCGCATGGTTAATAATAAGATCCTTATAGGATTGGGAGAATAGGACCGGATTGCCTTTTTCGCCCTGCCAGACGGGTACCCAGATACCATTAGGAAGGGAGCCTTGTTGTTGTTCGAAGGTATTTTTGAGGAGAGCATATTCTTCCGGTTCGATCAGGACCATATCCGAAAGGCAGATCAGGTAGCCGTCTCCTTTTGCCTCCCGAACACCGGTCTGTATGGACCCTGTCATTCCTTCTTCATAATCCGGGTTTGGGATCACCCTGACGGGCAGGTCTTTGACGGCTTCTTCCACCAACGTTGCTTCGAAACCGGTAACGACGATCACTTCTCCCATCCCGGCGGATAACAGGTTACCAACTACAAGCGCAATAACCGTTTGTCCTTTGTAAGGAAGCAATAACTTATTCCTGTTGCCCATCCTTCGGGATGATCCGGCTGCCAGAACGATTGCGCTTACCATATAGGAAGAATTGGTTGATTAAGAGATTATAAAGATACGGATTGGAAAATATAGTACCGGTTCCCGGCAATATATGTACGTTGCTTTTGCTCCTGTGCCCTCATATTTGATGAATTATTCTTAGCCATATGCCAATAACAACCTTTCCCGGTGAAGGGACCTCAGGTTCCGAAAAAGCAAACTACCGACGCAGATACCTGTATCTTGTTTGTGCCATTGCTTCCCTGGGAGGTTTATTGTTCGGCTTTGACCTGGTGATCATTTCCGGAGCCATTCCCTTTTTCAGTACCTATTTTAAACTCAGCGAGGCCGGTGTGGGCTGGGCAGTTGGTTGTATAAATCTGGGATCGGCTCTTGGCGCCCTGATCGCCGGGCGTCTCAGTGAAAGTCTTGGCCGCAAAAAACTACTCCTGCTATGTGCGTTTCTTTTTGCTTTGACGGGGATTGGGACGGGTTGGGCAGGGAATATACCGGTCTTTATTTTCTTTCGTCTCCTTAGCGGAGTAGCGGTAGGGGTGGCGGCTCTTGTATGCCCTATGTATATCGCCGAAATAGCTCCCACCGAATTCAGGGGGCGTATGGTTACCTTTTATCAACTGGCCATCGTTTCCGGTTTGCTCTTAGCCTACCTGGCCGATTATCTCCTGTTGGATACAGGTATTAATAACTGGCGGTGGATGTTCTCCTCTCAATCCGTTCCGGCTTTATTGTTTTTCTTTGGCCTTTTCCTGGTCTCCGAGAGCCCCCGGTGGCTGATCCGGAAAAACCGTCTGAGCGAAGCGGGTAAGATCCTGCTGAATATTGGCGGTCCTGGATATGCACAACAGCAGGTGAAGAACATAAAACAAAGTTTTGCCAGCGAAACGAAGGAAAACTGGAAGGATCTTTTCCAGAAGAAATACCGGCGCATCATCCTATTAGGCGTGATAATTGCGGTTTGTTCTCAGCTGGACGGACAAAACTCTTTATTCTCTTATGCCCCTGAAATTTTTAAACAGGCAGGCATGGCCAGAGACTCTGCTTTTTTACAATCCGTCATATTGGGCCTCATCAATTTTGTATTTACCTTCGTAGCCATCGGAACGATCGACCGGAAAGGCAGGCGTAAATTACTGCTGGTAGGCTCCGTCCTGCTTTGCCTGGACGCCCTGGGTTTGTCTCTTGCCTTTGCCCTGCCTTTACCAGCGCCCTGGATCCTGGGTTTTGTATTAGGGTTTATCGCGATCTATGCTGCTACACTGGGGCCCGTTACCTGGGTTACCTTGTCCGAACTTTTTCCCAATAAGGTCAGGGGATCCCTGATGGCCCTGGCCACTCTTTCCCTTTGGATAGCGAACTTTCTAACGACAGCTTCTTTCCCGATCATGAAAACCTATTGGGGTCTTCCGGTAACTTTCGGCATCCATGCCCTGATCTGTATGGTCTATTTCCTGTTTATTTATTTTAAGGTACCCGAGACAAAAGGGAAATCACTGGAAGAAATCGAGGGGCTGTTGGTGGGGAAATAAATCATTGCAGCACTTTCGAAAAAGATTGCCGATAGGTCTTCGGACTTAAGGCATATTTGGCTCTGAATTGTCGGTTGAAGTTGGAGAGGTTGTTGAATCCGCAGCTGTAAGTAATATCGGCAATGCTTTTGTCGGAATCTATCAGCATCTGGCTGGCCTGGTTCAGGCGCATATTATTCAGGAAAGTAAAAAAGGTCTTTTTGGTACGCTCCTGGAAAAACCGGCAAAAGGAGGTACGGGTCATAAATACCAATGCAGCTACTTCTTGCAGGCGGATCTCCCGCTCAAAATTTTGCAGGGTATATTGAAATACTTTATCTAGCCTTTCGGCATCCAGGGAATTATGACCGATTATCCCAGGGTCGGAGACCAGTTCATACTCCTTTGAGCCGGATAATTGATGCAGGATGTCCAGCAAACGGATCAACCGATCCATTCCTTTTACCTCCAGCAGTCCGTACATTTTTTGGATGACCTCCTTTTTAGTCTGCCCGTTTATATCCATTCCTCTGCCCGACCGCTCGAACAGTCCGCGAATGTTTTTTGATTGAGGAAGATTAAGCAAACCTTCTCCGAACGATCTTTCGGAAAAATGAATCACGATCGATTGCGCCCGGTAGAGCGGATTATTTTCATAATAGAGGGAAGAATTTTTATATAAATGAGGAAGATTGGGGCCAAGTAAACTCAGGTCTTCGTCCCGGAAGTCAGACACGGAATTGCCGATAAAACGTTTGCCATGACTTCTGGTCACCAGGACTAATTCAAATTCCGGATGATAATGCCAGGGGGTGGCAAAATAAGGCAGATCAAAGGCCTGTGCGAAAAAGGATTCTTCTCCTTCCGGTGGCAGATATTCAAGTACGGGTGTCATTTTGGGTGGATTGACAAGTGATCGTTCGACATAAAATTAGGGATTCCGGCGAAATATTGTCTTAAAATTTAAAAAACTAATTTTTGCAGGGTAATATAGTATCGTTTTTTGGAAATTTAAGCGCATAGTCCGGAGACTTAAAATCGTAGTTTTCCCGTATGAATCCTTCCAGAAGAGCTTTCCTTAAAAATAGCGCTTATGCGCTGGCCGCAGCTGCAGTTCTGCCAACCATCCCGTCCTTCGCCTCTGAACACGCGGGATTCGAAAACACCGGATCTCAAGGCACCGGATCTCATGGCCCCGGATCCGAAGGCCCCGGATTTGAAGCCCATCGAAAACAAAAGATCCTGGGTCTGCAATTGTATTCAGTCCGTGATGAAATGAACAAGGATGCCGCAGGCACGTTACAGTTATTGGCTGCCATGGGTTACCGCTATGTGGAACACGCCGGGTATTGGGACCGTAAATTTTATGGACATACGGCGAAAGATTTTAAAAAGCTGCTGGACGGATTGGGATTAAAAATGTACAGCGGCCACACAATTATCAACGAAGAACATTGGGATATTGCTAAACAAGATTTTACCGACAGATGGAAATATACGGTTGAGGATGCGGCCATCGCAGGCCAGCAATTTGTCGTTACGCCGACAATTGTAGAAAGCTGGCGCACCGATTATGATACGTTGATGCGATACCTGGAAGTTTTTAATAAAAGCGGAGAATTGTGTAAAAACTCGGGCCTGAAATTCTGTTATCATAATCACAATTTTGAATTCAAGGATAAGTTTAATGGCAAACTCCTGTTCGATCTGATCCTTGAACATACCGATCCCCGGATAGTGGGCCAGCAACTGGATACCGGCAACATGTATGGTGCCGGGGGCAGAGCGCTGGAAATAGTAAAAAAATATCCCGGCCGCTTCGAACTCATGCATGTAAAAGATGAAACAAAAGGGGAGGGGGGCATGGATGGATATGAAAGCGCTATTCTCGGAACAGGAGTCGTAGGCATCAAAGAAGTAGTGAAGGAAGCCGGAAAAAGGGGTGGTACATTTCAGTTTATCATCGAACAGGAAACATGCCGTAACAAAACATCGCTGGAATGTGTGAAGGAAGATCTTGGCGTGGCAAAGCAATGGGGATTTTGAGGACGGTCATACCGGTATTAATTCTTCATAATCATTTAAAGCCTTTATTATGAGTTTCAGATTGACCCAGGAACAAATCAGTAAATATAATCGCGACGGATACCTGATCGTAAAAGGATTTTTTACTCCCGCGGAGATCGGCAAACTGTATAAGGTTGCCGTGGAAGATGCAGTTATCAATAAAAATACCTATAACGTCAATGATGAATCGGGCAGGAAATCAAAACTCGCATTATGGTTCACTTCGGGAGATGACGCCTATGGCATGGTGACAAGGAGCGAAAGAATGGTACGGTCCGTTGATGCCCTGCTGGAAGGCGTTTCCCCGGTCTGTCATTTTCATTCCAAGCTCATGCAAAAGGAGCCCCTGGTAGGCGGAGCCTGGGAATGGCATCAGGATTACGGATATTGGTATAAAAATGAGTTTCTTTTGCCGGAAGAAATGAATTCGGTCATGATCGCAATCACCGAAGCGACGAAAGAGAACGGATGCCTGCAGGTTATCCGGGGATCCCATAAGATGGGTAGAGTCGAACATGGAAAGGCGGGAGAACA
This sequence comes from Flavitalea flava, assembly GCF_054461575.1. Taxonomy (NCBI): domain Bacteria; kingdom Pseudomonadati; phylum Bacteroidota; class Chitinophagia; order Chitinophagales; family Chitinophagaceae; genus Flavitalea; species Flavitalea flava. The sequence goes on along the minus strand of NZ_JBTLQH010000015.1, from coordinate 95,895 downwards.
GGTCGGTGCCTCTCAACGTTATGTAGACCTGGCTCTGAAAACCATGGATCTGGTATATGTGGAGCTGGAAGCAGGGGATGTGCTTTTTTTTCACAGCAATATCCTGCATCGCTCGGATGCCAATCTCTCCAGGGCCTCCCGCTGGTCTATGATCTCCTGTTACAATCGACAGACCAATATACCCTATAATGAAAAATCTACCTCCTGTATTACTCCGCTTGTCACGGTACCTGATGAAGAATTACTTAAATCCGCTGCGGGCGGTATTTCCGGGGGAGTGGACTTTCTCGATAAAGACAGCGATGCGAGCCTGAAGGATTAGAACCGACTACATCGTTTTCGTAAATAAAGTTCCGGATTTGCAGGGTTGCTATGAATAAGCATGTAGACTTGCGAATAATTGTTCGTTTGACAATTGTGAGAGTGAATAGTATGATATTGGAAAAAATAATTAGATTCGGGCCATGAAATTATGCCGTTGCTTGCTGATTCTTTTGCTGCTTACAGAAAGCCGTACCCATGCCGATGCCGGCTTTTCCCCCGCTGTGGAAAAGCCTTTTACGTACACGCAGAACAATTTTGTTTTCGAATGGTGGCTAAATGCAGACAGCGCCCGGGTAATTCATCTTCCGAATCGTTCTGTCATCTGGCAGGGCAGTTTGATGCCTTCTTTCTGGCTTCAGGTGAATAAACAAAAAGTTTTCGTCAAAGCGACGATGAACAAACAGAAAGGAACGGAGGCCGCTGCTGAAGGCGGTGCAGATACGGGAACAGGGTTTGTCAATCTTGAACTTCGAATAGGCCCATATGGTCGCGGCCATCTTGGTATCAGTAAAGAAACATGGGGGATACGGTTCACGGATCTTTCGGTCGAATGGCTGAATACTCCTCCGGCGATTATCGAGATGTATTTCGGAGCCTCCGACGAGGCCGTCAAAAGATCTTCCGTCTGGCCTACCTGGGATCGTCCGTTCCTGCCGGACTGGCAATCCTTCGGCTTTTGCGTTCCCGGTGCAAAAGGAGGCACACCGCAAAGTTATTTCCGGATGTGGGATTTCGGGCAGGCCAATATAGCTCTCGGAAATTTCGGGCCTTCGATGGGTACTCCTTACGGCGCTGCTTATCCGCGGCCTTTGTTGTTCGCAGGCATGGGGTCCGATGAGGGATTCGTCGCCATCGGTGCTGGAAGTATTCCGGATGCGGCCATGTCCCTGCATATACAATCGACGAAGGGCTGCTTCCAGTACGTATACAATGAGGATATCTGGGGCGCCTTACCCGGCAAGACCCGTAAATGGGCTGAACCTCTGCGTTTGGGCATGGGGGGGAATGCCTGGGAAGCCTTTAAACAATATTACCGCTCCTTTCCAGCTAAAGGACCCGGAACGACGGCTGCTCCACAGTCCGTTTGGAATAGCTGGGGCATGTGGGGGCAAAAAAAATACCTGACACGTCCTATCGCGGATTTTGCCAAATCGGTTGGCGCCAAAGTGCTGGTTTTCGACGATCCCTGGGAAGAGTCCCAGGGAGCCGGCAAACCCAATCTTAAAAAATTTCCTCATTTTTTCGAAGATATCGCCTATGCCAGGGAAAATGGCGTGGACATCGGTGTTTGGGAAACTGTGGGATGGATCACCGATCCCTTTGCCTATGGCCTGACGAAGGATGACCTGATCCTCGACCGGAATGGAAGGCCCTGCAAGGCCAACTGGAATTTTGATCCCACAGAAGAGTCTTATTTTTGCCTGGACATAAGTTCTGGGCGGGTCAGGGAATTTATCAAAAACAGGACCCTGGGAATTATGAAGACCGTTAAACCGGCCGTGATCAAACTGGATTTCGGGTATGGGTTGCCGTCCCCATCCATGGGCATTGCCAGAGATCCCCGTTATCGCGGCGAAAGGATGGCCCATGAACTGACACAATTGATTGCAGCTACCGCAAAAAGCGTCAATCCACAGGTGACGATCCAATACTATAGTATCAGCCCGTTATGGATGAACAATATAGATCTTGTCGCCATGGATGACCAGGGTGATCTTTGGTATGAAATTGCCCGCGGCCACCAGGAATGGAGCCTGTGGGGCTCTTTGCTATCGGACAAGGGGATCACTTTAGGCGGGTCTTCCGGTTATAAATGGGAACTGGATGATGAAGTGGTGCTCAACACCTGCATCCTTGGACCCCCGGGAGCCGTTCTTTCGATTTATCAGAAAGATGAATTGCCGGTCGAATCTAAATATTTTAACCACCGCCTGGCAATCGATCGCTGGTTTCGTAAGACTATCGCCTGGAACCCGCTCTGGCTGGATAGCCGGATAGGAGACTTCTCGGCTCCTCCCAAAATGAATTGCTGGGGCCGAATGGAAAAGACCGGGAAGGATTCTGTACTGACGTCGCTGATATTGAGAGGCAGTTCTGCCGGAAACAGCTTGCAGCATAGCACTAAAATTCAAAGCCTGGAATCCCCAGGCAATAACCGGAGGAACGAACGCCTTGCCTCTCTGAAATGGGAAGGACGCTGGGGGCTGCTGTCCCAGGATGATCAGGATATTTTTTCCACGACCCGCCTGGCCATTATCCCTTTCGATGCCGGTACTATCACACTGCCATATCCGGTAAAACCCGTTTCAATCAGCCAGTTGAACCGGGCTGGTGAAACTCTTTTTGACAAATGGGAATGGAAGGATGGATCGCTGACCATCCGGATAACGGAAGAACAATTGCAGGAGACTGCAGGATTTTTGATAAGTTTAAAATAAAATGCCTGACATGCTTAACCGATTCGCTCAACTCCGATTCATTGGTTCCGGGTCTTTTACCCTCCATCCCGGAGGCATAATCCTGGCAGTGATCTCCATGCTATTTAATTCCGGTTGCACCAGCACAACGGACAAAAACAGCGTTGTTTATAATCATCAATGGTATGAGTATTCGGATAATGGTTCTACCCGGTGGAGCAGTCCGGAGAATCCGAACGGCCAAAAAGGAAAAGGGGCGATGGAAAATCAAGGCGCCAAAGGACAACCTTTTTATCCCCTGGAACCAGGTGCCTCGCTGAACTTGCTTGATATTCACGAACAGGGGATTATCAACCGGATCTGGGTCACGATCCCGGATCGTTCAGCTCAAATGCTCCGTTCGCTCAAACTGGAGATGTTCTGGGATAACTCCGATAAACCCGCCGTATCGGTCCCTCTTGGGGATTTTTTTGGCGTTGGATTGGGGAAAACAGCCTCCTTTCATAATGCACTTTTCGCCAATCCCGAAGGCCGGTCCTTTAATTGTTATATTCCCATGCCTTTCCGCAAAGGGGCCAGAATCACCGTTACCAATGAATCCGGCAAACGCCTATCCCATTTCTTTTTCGATGTCGATTACCAGTTGACAAAAGAATGGAAGGAGAACGATCTTTACTTTCATGCCTTCTGGCACCGCGATACGGCTACCACCCCCGGAAAGGATTTTGAATTGCTGCCTGAAACCCAGGGAAAAGGAAGGTTTTTGGGCGTGAACATAGGGATCAATGCCAATCCCCTTTATAAGGACATCTGGTGGGGTGAGGGAGAAGTAAAAATGTATCTCGATGGAGATAAGGAGTACCCAACCCTGGCTGGTACCGGAACCGAAGACTATATCGGGACAGGATGGGGACAGGGACAATTCTACACCGATTATACCGGCTGTCTGATCTCCGACGGAAAGAATCTTCAATGGGCCTATTATCGTTATCATATTCCCGATCCTGTATTTTTTCAGAACGCTTTCCGGGCTACCATTCAGCAGCTGGGGGGAGGTCCTTCCGAACAGGTTATGGCTTTGCAGCAACAAAAGGTACCGCTCATTCCTACGACAGCCGATAATGGTAAAGGAAATAATCATCTGTTCAAAAAAGATAGTCCTGCCACTGAGCTCAAAAATCCAGTTCCCGGATCCTGGACTAATTTCTACCGGTCGGATGATGTATCCGCCACCGCTTATTTTTACCTGGATAAACCATCAACGAATTTGCCTGTTCTGCAGCCTGTCTCTATCAGGACGGCGAGCCTGAAAGAAAAATAAGACCAGCCTACGAAATAAATAAGGCCTGTCTGAGAGATAATTAAAATCTTCCCTACGCATGAATTTCCGAACCTTTCCCGTTTTTATTTCCGGCCTGTCTGTCATCCTTTTTATCCTTTACCCGGGAAATAAAGTAAATGGGCAGGATATCGTTCAACGCAACCTCCTGCACCGGTTCTCCAAAGAACAGGTTAGTGCCGCCTTGTTGCCTTACGACAAATGGCGTCCATTTCCACGTAATGCACAGGAATGGAAGGAACGCCTTCCGGACTCCATCCGGCTACGGATCATCGGGATCGGGGAAAAACAGATGCATGATCCATTCGCAGCCCTGCCTGCAACGCTGTACCTGGAATTTCAGCGTAATGGCAACCGTACCAATTATGAAAAGGTCAGTTTTGAAAAACGCAGTCAGTTGTTCAGCCTGGTGCTGGCCGAATCTATGGAACAAAAAGGGCGGTTTACCGATGCGATCATCAATGGCGTCTGGTCCCTTTGCGAAGAAAGTTTTTGGGGAGTGCCTGCCCACTATTACCTGCAAAAGGCCGGTATCGGCCTGCCAGATGTACAGGACCCATCCGTGGACCTCTTCGCAAGCGAAACAGCCGAAGTATTGGCCCTTACGGACTATTTTGTCGGGCCGCAACTGGACAGCGCCTCCCCGTTGTTACGTAAGCGTATTTATTATGAAGTCAACAAACGTATCCTGGCTCCCCTGGAAAAAGACAGCATTGCCTATAGTTACCTGGGGGCAGGAAAAAGAGATGCTCCTGTCAATAACTGGAATGCCTGGGTGATCAGCAACTGGATGATCAGCCTGCTACTATTGGAAAAAGAAGAGCCACGGCGCTTAAAGGAATTAATGCATGGAATGGGGCTGCTGGATAATTATATCAATGGGCTGGGGGGAGACGGTGCGGTGGATGAAGGTCCCAGTTATTGGTTCGGCGGTGCGGGAAGATTGTTTGACGGGCTGACCATGCTGGAAAGTGCGACAGGGGGAAAGGTCAATATCTACCAGGAGCCGGTCATCAGGTTGCTGGGCTCCTATATAGCCAAAATGCATGTTGCAGGAAATTATTTTATCAATATAGCCGATGCCTCTCCTACGATAGGTGCAGACGGTCTGCTGATCTACCGGGTCGGTAAATCCATTCAGGATCCGGACACCCGGGATTTCGGGGCCTGGGCCTATCATCATCTCGATGACGGAGATTTTTTTTCCAAGGATTTTTCCAAACCAAGGATCGTTTGGAATTTACTGACGCTGAAAGAATGCGCTGCGTCCAATCCCGCTGCCGCTCCTGCAGCCAAAGAGGTCTGGTTCCCTGATCTTCAATTAATGGCAGGCAGTACCGGCAAGGGTTTGTTTGTGGCCTCCCATGCCGGCCATAATGGGGAAAGCCATAATCATAATGATGTTGGCGATGTATTGCTTTATTCGGATGGAGAACCCGTGCTTATCGATGTAGGGTTCGGCACCTACAATAAAAAAACCTTTTCCAAAGACCGGTATGACCTTTGGTACCTTAATTCGGCCCATCATAATTTACCGCTGATCAATGGCGTACAGCAGGCTGCCGGCCGGAAATTCGGGGCCAGCGGGGTTCGTTTCCATTCCGGAACGGATAAGATGGAATTGCAAATGGATATTGCTTCCGCCTATCCGCAGGATGCGGGCGTAAAGAAGTGGAACCGTACTGTCTTACTGGATAAACTACGCAATGAATTATCCATTCATGACGAGTACATATTGGATTCCCGCAGCGGTATCCTAAGTCAAACATTTATGACGGTATGTGCAGCGGATCTTTCACAACCGGGAAGGATATTGTTCAAAGTTCCCGGAGGACGGTCCGTTCAAATGGATTACGATGCAAAGGCCTGGGACATTAAGAAAGAATTGATGGAAACAAACGAACCGGATGAAAAACGGATTGCCGATAATTGGGGGAACCGCCAGATCTGGCGGTTGTTGCTGGTGAATAAAACGCGGGAAAAGAAGGGTGCCTTTCGCTACCTGTTGAAACAGGAGCCATCCCTGGCAGGCCAGTCCGCGACTGCCTACCAGGATCTTACCCATGACAGTAAGGTCTTCGGACATCCCAAATATTACCGGCTTTATCTACCCAAAGGATATGGTCAGTCAACCCGGCGTTATCCGGTGATTTACTTTTTTCATGGTTGGGGAGGACGGCATTTTATGGATGATAATGCCAAACTGGAATATACCAAACTCAAAACGGTAGTAGATAAATACCAGGTGATCCTGGTCATGTGGGATGGAAATATCGACATGGCCGAACCAAGGCCCTATAATGTGGGTAATCATGAAGATATTAAGTTCCAGACCCAGATGAAGGATTATTTCCCTGAATTGGTGGGGCATATCGATAGCTCTCTGCGAACCCTGACCGGCAGGAATAACCGGGGCATCATCGGATTCAGCATGGGAGGTTTTATGTCCTTGTACCTGGCAGGAAAATATCCGGACCGGGTAAGCGCAGCCGTAAGCCTGGCGGGAAGTCCGGAATTTTTTGTGGGGTATCCGGACAACCAGGAATTATATCCTGTGCGTTATACGTTCATGAATCTCCGGCAGGTCGACACCCGTATCCACAATGGAAATACCGATATCCTTTATTTTCTCAACGAGGAAGTCCATTCAGGGGCTATTTGGGATGAGCAGATACCCCTTCAATACTGGACCTTCCCAGGCGGACATATGGTAGATAAAACCGGCGAGACAAAAGTGTTCGAAAAGGCGGTCAGTTTCGTTACCCATGCGTTCAAGAAACATAATGGGGAGGTGAAAAATCCTGTGAACTGGTCGCATTATGATCTGTATCCAACTTTTACCGTTTGGGACTACCAGGTGGAAAGCGATAAAGACCGTCCCGGGTTTCTGCTCCTTAAAAATGTCGATAGACAGGGGTTTGGTTTTTATACACAGCGGTGGCTGCCCAATGGACCTGCGCTGAAGGCAGTCCATACCCTGATCACTACGGCACCTTTATATGAACCGAATAAAATTTACAGCCTGGCCAAATATCAACCTTCCGCCCGGGCCACCGGGGCAGCTGAAAAGGTTCCTGAAAAGATTCTTCTGGACAAAGTCCAAAGCGACGGCACCGGACGGATAAAGGTGGATTTTGACGGAGACGGCGGAGAAGCAGGGATCTTTTCAGCGAAGGATGCTCCTGAATATGTATTCTTAGATTACTCGATTGGGAAAAAAGGCAGGTTCCTGGCTAACGGTCCGGATAATCTGCTTACCCTTCGGCTTTTTAACCGTGGCGGAGAAAACAAAACCCCCGGTAAAATCCTGGTTACCATCAGCACGAAAGATCCTTCGGTAATGTGGAAGGATACCATCGTAACGATGTCTGTCTCTCCCGATCAACGATTACTCACGCTGCCTCCCTTTATTCTTTCCTGTTATAAAAAACCGCCCCCTCATGCCGAACCGGCGGATATCCGTTTTCATATTACCGTGTCCGGGGCATCGCACGGCTTAAATGATGAGTTCACCGTACCCGTATTTTTTAAGGTTCCTCCCTTCGATAGGATCCGGGTCGATGATGGACGACAGGTTAGGGATACCGTCATGGGTAATGGCAATGGTGATGGATTGGCGGATCCCGGTGAACGGATCATGCTTTACCAGGGGAGTCACCGGTTAAGATTATATTACGACGATCCTTGGGTAGTATCCGGAATGGAACGGCAAACGGACGAAATGATACCAGCACGCTGGCCTGATGGATTCACCCTGAGCTCGGTTATAGAACTGGATTCAGATTGCCCCGATGGCCATGCCGTGGAATTTCTGGCCTGTTATGAAACGAAGACCTTCAACCCCATTGAAAGAAAACTGACATGGGGAAGGGTTACCTTAAAGATTAAAACCCCCCTAGCCCCCTAAAGGGGGAATGTGAATACCTTTAAATTATGAAACATCGATTCCGCTTTGCCAAACTAAAATTCAGCATCTTTTTTTGTGGATCCCTTTTGTTATTTGCCTGTGCAGGATTTGCACAAACGAATACTGGCTCTTCTCCGGCATTCAAGACCGGTAGTAAATCCGATCTTCCTTCTTTTGTAAAGATTGAAAATGGCGGGTACCGTTTCCTGGTAGACGGCAAACCTTACCTGGCTTTAGGGGCCCAGCTTTGGAACAGCAGCGGCTGGCCATATATCCTCACCAAGGAATGGGCGCAATTAAAAGAGCTGCATGCCAATACCCTGGAAGCGCCGGTCTATTGGCAGAATATCGAACCCCAGCCGGGAAAATTCAATTTTGCCGACCTGGACAGCCTGGTCCTTGGTGCACGTAGGGAAGGGCTCAGGTTGGTCCTGCTCTGGTTCGGGTCTTATAAAAACGGAAGTTCCTCTTATGCGCCGGAATGGGTATTGAGCCAACCGGAAAAATTTCCCCGGATGCAAAATGGCGGTGGTGAGGAGATCCAGGTTTTATCAGCCATTTCGGGCGCTAACCGGGAAGCGGATAAAAAAGCATTTGCAGCCGTCATGCGGCATCTCAAACAATTGGATGGCCAGCAACATACGGTGATCCTGGTTCAGGTGGAAAATGAATCCGGATCATTGGGCACAGACCGCGATTATTCACCCGCAGCAAATGCGGCATTTAAAAATCCGGTGCCAGCTGCTTTACTGCAAAAACTTGGAAAAAAGCCTGGTACCTGGCTGGATGTATTCGGCAAGGATGCCGCAGAATCGTTCAATGCCTATCATATCGCCTTTTATATAAATGACATTGCAGTGGCCGGTCAGCAGGAATATGGCCTGCCCATGTATACCAATGCCTGGTTAAGAGAGCACCGGTTCCGTCAGCCAGGTGAATATCCCAGCGGTGGTCCTGTATCTACTATGTTTCCTATCTGGAAGGCGACAGCGCCGGCGCTTGCCCTGCTTGCACCGGATATCTATCATAACAATTATGATGTATTTACGGAGCTCTGCCGAAAATATGCCCTTCCCGATAATCCCTTCTTTTTACCGGAAATGGGCAAAGGAATTGATTTTGCACGCGGGCAGTTCTATGCCTTGGGTAATTTTAATGCCTTAGGGGTAGCGGTATATGGTATCGACCCCTTTGGGACCGATCCCGGGGATGAACGCAATAAAGAAAGACTGGACGATAAATTTTCCGGCATGGCTGACAATTACCGCGTTTTGCAGGGGGCTATCGATAAGATCGCCGAATTGCAGGGCACAGGAAGGTTGAAGGCTGTCGGTGAAGAATATGGGCTTCATGAAGAATTGGTGAGTTTGGGATCCTATGATATTTTGTTCTCTTATGGGTTCCCTGCTTACCGGAAAGTTCCACTTACCGGAAGGGCGCTGATCGGGCAATTGGGCGAAGATGAATTCCTCGTGATCGGCTTCGATGCTAAATTTCAGTTCCGGCCAAAATACGGATCAGGTTTTTCTTCCTCCGAATACCTGGTGATCGAAGAAGGTTATTATGAAAAAGGACAATGGGTGCGCAAAAGGATCTGGAATGGGGATGAAGCTTATCATTCCACGCTTACTCCCGATGGAGTAATCCTGAGGATCAGGTTAAGGAAAACACAAAAAGCTATTACAGGGCCGGTAAAGGCTAATTTTGAATAAAATCAGTCTTATCCCTTTTATTAAATTCAGGATATATGCGGTGGGGGATCATCGTTTTTTTGATTGGTTCGGGTCTGAACGGATGGCCAATAAGGGATATCAGGAAGGATACCACTATCCGTCTTATTCTCGATTTGGAAAAACCTTGTTCTTCTTTTTCGCTGGAGCCGGCTCCTTTTCGCTATAATAAGGATTTCTCCTTCAGTTTTACCTTTGATGACGGGTTGATCTCCGCTTACCTGGTTGCCTTTCCCTTTTTCACGGGAGGAAGGGTGTCGCCTTCGTATATGGATCAATGGGGGCATGACCAGGGAGGGGATGGATTAAATTATCCGGGTCTTTTTTATACAGACGGGTGCGGTAACCGTAAGGCCTTTCAGGCTGCCCTGGCCATTAATGCAGCCTCGATAGCGGACAGGCAGGAAACCCTCCGACATCCGGGAAACTTGTCCTGGGAGCAGATTAAGGTTATGTATAGTTCAGGCTGGGATATATTCAATCATGGTTATTCCCATGCGACCGGAGACAAGGTTGACGCATCCACGGAGGTTCGCAAAAATAACGAGGCGGTATTCGACCATATTGGATGTAAGATGAATCAATTCGTCGTACCCGGAGGAAAAGACGATCATATCAGCCAGGAGCCTTATACAATCGCCGCCTTTGAGCAGGGATTGCTGGCGGTCCATTGCGGGAATTTTAAAGTAGATTGGAATCTGCCCGATCTAAATAATATCAGGGCCGGCCGCAAATTCCTTAGCAGTAAATGGTTAAATGGAAGACCCGATAGTACGTTCTTTTCTGAATTGTCCGATCGGTTGACGAATGGGAAAAAGACCTGGATCAATGCATTTACACATAGCGCCGGGAATGAGGATCTTTGGGGTATCAGTTTGACCTTTAAAGATTTCAAAACTTTTTTTGGTGAGCTGGCCGCAGAGCATGGGGAAAAGGGCAAAGACGATATGTGGATGGCTACCTACCAGGCTGTGCAGGAATATCAACTGATCCGTAATTCACTGGTGTATACGGTTAAAAAGGAGGGTAAACGGATTATTCTTAGTATTGATCCAACAAGGTTGCCCATGGGATTACGTCATAAAGCCCTTAGTTTTGTATGGAAGGCCGGACAACCTGTTAAAAAGGTCTCCTGCCAGGGTTGTGTCGTGGAAAGTTTTACGGGAGGATCGAATTCCAAAAATGGATCTCAGACGGTAAACATAACCTGGTAGCGGCAAAAAAGCAATAGAAAAACATAAAACAAACCCGGTATGAAAAAAGCTCGTTTTCTTTTGGTCCTTACAGCGCTCGTTATCACATCGTCGTATATCAGTACCTGCTATGCACAGACGCAACAGCCACCTTTTTGGGATGAAATTGCCGCCTTCAAACACCAGGACAGTATTCAACCGCCGCCTGCAAACCCTATTCTTTTTGTAGGCAGTTCTTCTTTCCGTTTCTGGAAAACGGTAGGAGAGGCTTTTCCCGGTTACCCGATCATCAACCGGGGTTTTGGAGGTTCCTCTTTTCCCCAGGTAATTCAGTACGCTCCGGACATTATCTTTCCTTATAATCCCAAACAGATCGTCATTTACTGCGGAGATAATGACCTGGCCGGGTCGGATACCGTTACAGGAGAGGTTGTTTACAATCGTTTTGTAGAGCTATATCAAACCATCCGTTCGAAGTTGAAAAAAGCTGACATTCTCTATGTTTCGATCAAGCCGAGCCCAAGCAGGGCGAAATTGATGCCCCGCATGGAAGATGCAAATTCCAGGATCTCCTCATTTCTTAAAAAACAAAAACATGCCGCCTTTGTTGATGTTTATCATCTGATGCTTACCCCCGAAGGCCAACCCATCGATGATCTGTTCATCGGGGATAAGTTGCATATGAATCCTAAGGGATATGCGATCTGGCAAAAGGCGATCCAGCCTTACCTTCTAAAATAAATAGATACGAAGAGATTTGTAAGACAAAGAAGAGACAAAAGGAGAGATTTGTAAGAAATATATATGAAGATCCTGTTTTTTTGCCCCCGCTGGGGCTCGGAGCAACTTTCGTGGGATAGCTTTTTTAGCCGGGTAAAAGAAGCTGGTTATGCTGGCGTGGAGATCAGTCTCCCCTCATCCGTGGAAGAGCAGGAAACTATCATGAATGGCCTGGCCAAATATGGTTTGTTATGGATAGGGCAACATTGGGAGACGGTCACCCCCGATTTTGAACAACACCTTAGAGAGTATGGGGCCAGACTGCGTTTGTTGGGATCATACCACCCTCTTTTCATCAATACCCAGACAGGAAAAGACTTTTATTCCTTTGAACGGAATGAGGCATTGATCCTTCGGGCTGAAGGAATCGCCAGGGAGATGGGACTGCCCATATACCATGAAACCCATCGGGGGAAGTTCAGTTTTTCCTCTCATATCACTCATTCCTACCTGAAAATAATTCCTTCCCTAAAGATCACCCTGGATATCTCTCATTGGATTGCCGTGGCTGAAACACTTTTATACGACCAGCAGGAAGCCGTTGATCTTGCCATCAGCAGAACGGAACATATACACAGCCGTGTCGGTTTTACAGAAGGTCCTCAGATAAACGATCCCCGTGCGCCGGAATGGAAAGAAGTTCTTGAGGCGCACCTGGTGCGATGGGATAGGGTAATAACCCTGCAACGGGAAAGGAATAGATCATCCTTCACCATAACCAGTGAGTTCGGCCCTTCTCCCTATATGCCGCTTCAGCCTTATACCCTTCAGCCTGTCGCGGATCAATGGGAGGTGAATGTCTATATGATGAATTTTTTACGAAACAGATATGCCGGGAAATAATAAAAGAGGGTTGGATCAGAATGCTTCCCGGACCTGTACATTGAATGCCGTGGAGTGCCTTCCTACACCATAATCGATCCGCAGGTTGAGTTTTTCCTGCTTGCTGAGCATAAAACGTAAGCCTCCTCCATAGGCGTAATGGAATCCGTCCAGATCGAAGTGCCCCAGATCGGGACTTACCTCACCCATAGACGCAAAACCTACTACACCGATCCTCCAGAAAAGAAAACGTCGGTATTCCGCCTGGTAGGCCATCAGGCACTTATCACTATACCTCCCTCCATAATAGCCCCGCATCATATCCGAACCACCCAGCAATTCCAGATAGCGGAAAGGCGTATTACCAGAGGTCAGACCTGCAATTCCCTGAAAACCAAGGACCGATTTTTCGGAGAGATAAAAGAATTTCCGGAAGTCCATGTTAAAAACCGTGAAATTAAAATTGCTGCCAAATGCCTTATTGAACCAAACATATTGCATTTCTGCCAATACGCCCCGAGTAGGGCTAAACGCACTGTTCCTGGTGTCCCAGGATAAAATGGGGCCAATACCGGATGTATATCCACCATACCGCCCGGTAATATTTTCTTTATCGAAAAGGCCACCCGGCTTGTAGGAGATAGTGCTGGTATGCTGGAATTGATAGGAGAGGCCGACATACATTTTTCGATGGATGCGCCGGAGATATTGGGGATTGAAGAAAAACTGTTTTTGATTATAACTTTCTTCGGCTTCGAAAGAAGTATGGTTGCCCAAACCCCAGAATTTATTCGGATAATAACTATAAGAGGCCTGGAAACGTATGATCTGGTCTTCTTTGGGAAGATAAAGGGTGGACGTAAGGGCCAGAATCAGCTGTTTTTTAAGCGTATATAAGCCAAGAACGTTTACATCGGAGGTGCGGACGGTGGAATCATGTTGGTCCAACCGGAAAAAACGCGCAACCACTCCCCCAAATCCCCAGTTGGTTTCCAATGATTTAACTACGAAAGGGAAGGCCAGCAGATTTTGGGGGGGCACTCCTGCGGGGGCTGCTTTTGCCGGAATTTTTATGGTAATGGGAACAAGATCCTTATTTAAAAGGGGAATGGTATCGGTTAAAGAACGGTCTACCTGGGGCAGCTCGCCTTTACCTCTGTTGGAAGAAGCATAGGGCTGCGCCATGGAAGTCGCTGATAACGAAAACATTAGCACAATGATCAAGGAACCTCTCATATAAAGTAAAGCCTTAAAGTGCGCAAATTTACTTAAGTGGATGCTAATTTAAACGAGATTGAAGAGGTAGTATGGAAGAATTCATGTTAAAATCATGGAAAAAGGGGAGGATGGGGAATTTAGGCTGCCTTTTACCTGTTTTTTGGAAAAAATATCCCACAATGGGAAGTGGGCAGACCCCCAGAGGGCTTTTATCTATGTCACAATCAATCAGTTAGGAGTTGGTATGCCAATTGACTTACTGGTACCGAACGCAGACAACAACTAAATTTAATCTTTACTCAATACTGAAAACATGACACTCGAATTAAAAGAAGCACAGACCGGAGTTTTAAAAAGTAAGATCATTGAACTGCAAAGCGCATTGTTCTTCACTGAAAGTTCTTCTTTGGTAAAACTGCCAACTCATGTTATTACAGATGTTGAAATGGATGAGGAAGAGCAGATATGGTTTGTAATTCCCCGCCCCCGATTTCATATAGATGCATTCGATAAGGAACTTCCTGCCACCCTGGAATTTTCAAAAAAAGGTACACCGGTATTTGTAAAGGTCAGAGGTACAGCCTACCTGATCACGGATATCGCTGAGGTAAAAGAAAACAAGGGATTGTCTCAGGAAATGAAGGAAAGAATGATGGATGAACGCGTAATGGCCGTGAAAGTGAAGGTTCAGGATCATTCCCTGGTTGATAATACCCCTAAGCCTGCTCAGAACTGGTTACAATTCGGACGGACCCAGTTGTCCAGCTGGTTCTTCTAATCCAGGTATTGATTCCTCCTATTGTTATTGATTTTCAGTAACGGTTTTTAAAGGGTGTGATATGTTGAATTTATAAAGTAAATTTATCATATGACACCCAATAAGTTTTTGCAATATTGCTTTGCTTATTGTCTGGCAACCCTGCCAATTACCAGTTTTGCCCAGCTTTCGGAATCCGGTCCGGTCCGGTTCGAGCATTATACAACTACAGAAGGTCTTTCCTCCAGCCAGATAAGGGCAATTTCACAGGATAGATACGGTTTCATCTGGATCGCCACAACCGATGGATTGAACAGGTTTGACGGAAGACAGTTTACCATCTACAGGCATCTGGCCAACGACAGCAATTCCCTGGTCAATAATATCATTAATTCGATCGCCCCCGACGCTGATGGAAAATTATGGATTGCCACCAACAATGGGCTGTGTTATTATGATTTTTCAGATGATCGCTGCCACTCCATTGACATCCGCAGCAATAACGGAGAGCCGATTGACAGGTACAGGGTTTATCAGGTACTTGCAGGGAAAGAAAAAAGAATATGGTATACCACGCTAACGCAATTGCATTTCCTGGAACCCGACGGGAGCATACACAGTTTTGATCTGCCTTCCGGATTAAAAGCCCATATTCTCACCCTTTTAGAGGATGATCAGGGAAGGATATGGATTGGCACCAATAATAATAGTATCCTTTTATTCGATTGGAGAAAAAATTTATTTGCCTTTATTCCTCTTCATGTTGATGCAGCGTATCCTAACAGAAATCCAACTTTATCGGTTACCAGGATCAGCCAGCAAAGTGCGGATACTTTTCTGGCCTGTACCTGGAATGGGGGTTTACAACAAATTATTATGCCCCGCGACCCATTTTCAGGGCATGATTTCAGTATCCTGCCTTGTCCCGATAGACTGGAAAAGAACGAAAGCAAACGGATCGTCACCTCTATTTGTCCTTCCCCCTGCAGACAGCAATTTTGGGTGGCTACCTACGGCAACGGATTGGCTCTTTATGACAAGACACTGAATCAGTTTATTGCTCATCAGCATCACCTGGCTGCCGAAAAAAAGAGTTTATGCAATGAATTTGTTAATGCAGTTTTTCTGGATGCTTCAGGAATACTTTGGATCGGAACCGACGAAGGGCTTGACAAGTTCGATACGCTGGCCAATAGGTTCTCAGCGCTGATAATACCGGAACTGACGGGAGGGAATCTCCATAAACAAGAGGTGGTCGAGCTGATCGCAGACAGGGACGATACTTCCCGCAATGGCCTGTGGATGGCCGCTTCCGGTCAGGGCTTACTGTATTATGACGCCGGGAAAGGGGTCAGGCATTTTTATCGCACTTTGCCAACGGAGGGGCACCGGTCTGTAAGTTGTTCCGTAAACTGCCTGTTTCAGGATAGGGCGGGGACTCTTTGGGTTGGAACGAAGGAAGCTGTTTATACCTTTGATAAAAAAAAGAAATTATTCAAACGGTTGTTAACGGATAGTTCATGGATGGGAGCTGGTTCGGTCACTGCCATTATGGAAGACAGTAAGGGGCGCATGTGGTTTTCTGTCTTTGATAAAGGTGTCTACCGTTATTGTCCGGGAACCGGGCAATGGAAGGGCTACAGGCATCCTGCAGATAATTCTTCCGGTCTTCCGGATGACCACGTTTTTTGCCTCCTGGAAGACAGCAGAAAAAGAATCTGGATCGGGACACAGAATCAGGGTTTGTGCATGCTGGAACCGGAAAGGGATGCATGGACCATTTACCGGCAGCTGGAGAAAAATAACGGATCATTGCCTGATAATAATGTATATGCCCTGCTGGAAGATAAATTCGGGCAATTATGGATCGGAACGGAGAATGGATTGGCCAGGATGAATCTGCGGGATAATACGATCAAAACATTCACAACCGCCGACGGCTTGTGCAATAACGATATTTATGACCTGGCCCAAAGCCCGGATCAGCATATCTGGCTGGCGACCAACAATGGTTTAAGCGACTTCGACCCTTTTTCAGGAAAGTTCAGGAATTATTATACGAATGACGGTCTTCCGGGTAATTCCCTCGAAGGGGCTTTCCGGTGTTTGCCTTCCGGAAGGATCGTGCTGGGGATGGCCGGCGGAATTTGTTATTTTAATGCTGCCGGATTAATGACCAATAGAAAAATCCCGGAGGTGGTCATTACTGCCTTTAACATATTCGATGCTCCATATCCCATCAAAAGAATTGGTACCCGCATTGAGCCGGTTGGCCTGAATTATAAACAAAACATGATCACCTTTCATTTTACGGCACTCAATTTTACCAACTCAGCCAATAACAGGTATGCCTACAAATTGGAAGGTTTCGACAAAGGCTGGACCTACTGCGGGAACAGGACTTCAGCGACCTATACCAATCTCGACGGAGGAAGCTATGACTTTAGGGTAAAAGCATCAAATAACGACGGGTTGTGGAATGAAAAAGGAACGGATCTCCGGCTGATCATTTCTCCTCCTTTCCGGAAAACCGGATGGTTCTATCTTTTGGTATTGGTCTGCATGGCGTCCGCCTTTTATATTTTTTACCGGATCCGGCTAATACAGCTGCTGCAATTGCATAAAATGCGGGCCAATATTGCCAGAGATCTGCATGACGATATCGGTTCTACCTTAAGCAGCATTTCGATGATGAGCAGGATGGCTGTTGAGAACCCGGACCATCCGACCTTAAAAGAAAAATCAGCAGAATTGCTCAGCACTATTGCCAGGGCCTCGAAACAAGCTATGGACCAGATGAGTGATATCGTTTGGTCTATCGATCCCATCAACGAACGATTGGAAAATATTCTGATACGGATGAGAGAGTATGCAGGAGAAATGTTGGAAGCGGCTGATATTCGTCTTTGTTTCGAAACGGATGATAAGGCAGGACGTTTGTCGATGTCTTTGAAGAACCGAAAAGAGTTTTTGCTGATCTTTAAAGAGGCGGTGAACAACCTGGCAAAATATTCCGGAGCCAACCGGGCCTTTATCAGCCTAACCTGCCAGGGGAATAAACTCCATTTGAGGGTGGAGGATAACGGTATCGGATTTGATACGACCCATGAGTCGAAGGGTAATGGGTTAAAGAATATGAGGGAACGGGCGGCTGTTTTGGGCGCCTTGCTCACCATCGGGTCACATCCTGGCGGGGGAACAATAATTAAGGTATGCGTTCCCCTTATCCCATAATAATGGGATTGCAAAGCCGGAGACAGGAGCTAATTTTGTGAACGGTTCTGTAAAACACCGCGGATGCCTGTTAAAGTAGTAATATATGAGGACAACCCTTTTCTTCTCAACAGCTTGTCGGAATTAATCGGTTCGGCTGACGGGCTCGAATTAAAAGGGGCATTTGAGAATTGTAATGAGGTCTTGCAACAAATGAAGGAATGCGGACCCGATGTGATCCTCATGGATATTGAAATGGAGGGCGTGGGTGGTCTGGAAGGTCTGCGGCTGATAAAGCAGGATTTCCCTCAAATAGAAGTGATGATGCTTACCGTATTTGACGATAGCCATAAAATTTTCCAGGCCATTTGTCACGGAGCATCCGGGTATTTACTAAAAAAAACGTCACCGGATAAAATCGTGGAAGCCATAATTGACCTTCACAACGGGGGGGCGCCAATGACTTCGAGTGTAGCCAGAAAGATATTGAATTGTTTTTCCAGGCCGCCTGCCCCGGCAGACGAAATAAGCAAACTTACCAGCCGGGAGCTGGAGGTATTGCAAATGCTGGGGAAAGGTAACAGTTATAAAATGATCGCGGCTCAATGTAATATTACTATCGAAACCGTACGCACTTACATCAAACGGATCTACCAAAAACTTCAGGTGCACTCCGGTATGGAAGCCATTGCCAAGGCCTTTCCTTTCCGGAAGCTGTAATAATTCTTGTCCCATAATTATGGGATTGACAGGTCGTTTTTTTGTTTCCAATTTTGAAAGAAAATTGTTGCCATATGGAAAATAATCAGGTTAATCAACCCTCCACAGACCGTCGGGGTTTTTTAGGTACCCTGGCTGCCGGAGCTGCAGCATTCGGAGTCGCAACGCTGGCAAGCCCTGCCAGCCTGCTTGCGGAGACCGGACCCTTATCGGGTTCTCCCCATGAAGTACTGGCGGATGCGGATGAATGGTTCAAACAGATAAAGGGAAAACATCGTATGGTATTTGATTCAACGGGCCCTAAGGATATTTTTCCTTTTGCATGGCCCAAAGTGTTTTTACTGACCAATATGGGGACGGGAACAGCGGAAAAGGATTGTAGTGTAGTGGTTGTGTTACGTCACGAAGCCATTCCTTTTGCCATGGAGAACAGACTTTGGGAGAAATACAAATTTGGGGAAACGTTCAAGATCCAGGATCCGCTCACCAAATCTCCTGCCATACACAATCCTTTCTGGATGCCTAAACCGGGCGATTATAAGGTCCCCGGTATCGGGAATGTGGCTATCGGGATAAATGAATTGCAGGATAGCGGCGTACTATTCTGCGTGTGTGATATGGCCCTGACCGTATATAGTAACGTTGTGGGAGGAGGAATGAATCTTGACCCGCAGGAAGTCAAAAAAGATTGGTTGTCCGGTCTGTTGCCGAATATTCCGCCTATGCCATCGGGAGTATGGGCTGTGGGGAGGGCGCAGGAACATGGCTGCGCCTATTGTTTTGCGGGATGATTAGGGATTGCAGCACGAACGCTTAAATTATCAGGATGCTATGCCTCGCGTATTGGCAGCTGTTCTATTGATAGTCCTGGCGATAATCCTGGAGACCAGGCCGGGATCGTTTATTGGGAAAAGGAAGACAATCTCCCGGGATTCCCCAGGGACCACCGGGGAGTCTGTCTGGATCGCACCGGACTCACACCAATTGTCTTACAGACCGGAGGCGGAGCTGATCCGCAACGGGCGTACATTGATCGCCGGTACATCCCTTTATTTCGGGCCGAAAGGCCGGATCAATCACCATGCCAATGGAATGAATTGCCAGAATTGCCACCTGGAAGCCGGCGCCCTTCCCTGGGGGGATAATTTCGGCGCCGTCTGTTCCACCTACCCGCGTTTCAGGGAAAGACGTGACGCCATCGAAAGTATCTTCCAGCGGGTGAACGATTGTTTTGAAAGGAGCCTGAACGGACAGGCCCTGGATTCCGGCAGCCATGAAATGCAGGCGATAATCGCCTATATCAAATGGCTGGGGGAGAAAATACCCCGGGGAACACAACTCAAAGGGTGCGGGATAAGGAGCCTGAAATTCCTGGGCAGGGCGGCTGATGTTACCCAAGGCGAATCGGTATACCTAAATAAATGCATGAGTTGTCATGGTCCGGAGGGAGAGGGAAAAACAGACAGCACGGGCAGCTTTTTTCTATACCCGCCATTATGGGGCCGGAATAGTTATAATACGGCAGCGGGATTGTATCGTTTATCCCGGTTTGCCGGTTTTGTTAAAGATAATATGCCGTTGGGAGCTTCTTATCAAAACCCACTTCTGACGGATGAAGAAGCATGGGATGTAGCCGCTTTTGTAAACTCCCGCCCCAGGCCGGATAAAAAGTTCAGCCAGGATTGGCCGGACAGGTCTTTAAAGCCGGTTGATCTTCCTTTTGGCCCATACACGGATAGTTTTTCAACGCGTCAGCATAAATTCGGTCCTTTTGGCCCGATTGAAAAAGATCGGGAAACCCTGCCGGGAATGCTAACGCAAAAGCCATAAAATCAACTTATTATGCGATCCCTGTTTTTTTATGGAGGTATTTTTTATGGGGGTTATTTTTTCAAAAAACCTGGGCAAAAACAAAGTGGAACACGGTTCCACTGCCGAAGGGCCATCATTGGATTATTTTTTTATGGGGGTATTTTTCCCAAAAAACCCCATAAAAAAATAAGGTCCACTGTAGAAACAGCGGACCTCTAACGATTGCTTGCCATATGAAAAATCTTTATCTCGAGCGATTGATATCTTTTTGTTGGGAACCTTACTTTTTCTTCGTTTTTTAACCTTTCTCTTCTCCGGAGCCTTTCCTCCTTTCTCTCTCTTCAGGTTCTTTCCCTTTTGATAAATCAAAGATACGGCGGTTTAGGAATGCACTTCAAACAACTTAATGTTAATTCTATTATGCCAAAGCAAAGAATTGAATCGTGAAACACGCTGTGGTATTGGGTTGTGGGCAAAAATTCACATGAGGTCCAACGCATTTTCCAGCTCTTTATTTCTTTGAATAAAGATGATATTGATCGATTTCGGGCATTTCTCATTCCCTAAGCGGGGTGATTCTAACCATAAACCACTAGTTACTTAACATCCTGGTAGTGATAAGCCTTAAAGTTTACATAAATGTTTAGGGAAATGCTGGTTTTTTCTTGTTTTTCTTTCGTTATTTGTTGTTGATTATTAAAGGAAGATTCAAACGCCCCCTAAATTAAAAGACCCATGCAACAGAAACCCTCAAACGCTTATGTAGCAGCATCCTGGATTGCCTTGTTCATTGGAATGATAGGATTTAATGTCGGGCTCTGGAATGCTACCATGCAGCTCAATGAAAAGGGATACTATTTTACTGTGCTGATGTTCGGCCTCTTTGCGGCCATTTCGGTTCAAAAATGTGTACGGGACCGGTTGGAAGGGATTTTTGTGACCGACATTTATTATGGTCTAAGTTGGTTCTCTACGATTTTGACAATTATTCTGCTGGTTATTGGACTTTGGAATGCTACTTTGTTGCCAAGCGAAAAGGGTTTTTATGCTTTTGCCTTTTTGTTGAGCATTTTCGGAGCCATTACGGTACAAAAAAATACCCGTGACAACCAGGCAGTATCGAGAGCCAATCCGGTATCCACTCCTACCGGCACTGCCCATGGCACCGGAAAAGAAACGGATTAATTTCAATTGATCCTATTAATTGATCTCATTAATTGACCATATCGAATTGGTAAAATCCCGGGGCTCCTGCTCCGGGATTTTTTTTGGTGTGCCCGGTCTGTTGTGCCTTCAGCGGGGTAAATGCCGGTAAAATTATCCTGGATTAGCATATGTTATGAAGGGGAGGGGTAAAGTATGGGTTATGCATTGACTACCTTGCTATCCTTCATATAACCTTATTCTTTATTCCTGAATGTCCATTATATCCAAATTGTTACCTGGATGTATTTGGCGTGCAAATCCAAATAACATATGAAAAGGATCGAAATTATTGGAGTTACTCCACTAGAGAAACCCGATATAGGTCTTGCATTAGCCTTAAACAAAGCGAATGCATTCCCTGTTCTGCATTTAGGCCGTGATAAAGAAAAGGGGTTAAGCGCCCTTAGGGAAATGTCCCTGAAATGTGATAAAGATTTTGGAGTCTGTCTTCTGCCCCCCGATGTTTTGTCTCCTGATATTCTGTCTCCTGATATTTTACTGCCGGATATTTGGCCTGCTGAATTTTCGGATATCGAGTTACCGGATTCAGTTACCCTCCTTATTTTACCCTATAGGGTTATTCCATTTCACCGGGTAGCCGGCTTAAGGAAACATCCTGAAAAAAAACTAAACATTTTTTACCAGGTCCACACACTGGAAGAGGCCAAAGCCTCGAAGGATGCAGGGGCTGACGGAATCATTATAAAAGGGAATGAAGGCGCCGGGAAGGTGAGCGATGAATCCTCATTTATTTTGTTCCAGCAAGTGTTGAAAGAAGTGAAAGATATCGGGATATGGGTACAAGGTGGGATCGGTGTGCATACTGCTGCGGCACTAATGGCCTGCGGAGCAGCCGGAATCGTTCTGGACAGCCAGTTCCTCTTATTTCCGGAATGCCGGACTTCCGGAGAAATAAAAAAATGGTTGGAGAAATTAAGCGGAAGTGAAACAAAGGTAGTTAACCATTACCGTTCATGGACCCGGCCGGATATATCCCTTCCACTGGGACAGGATATTGCCCTTTCCGCAGATCTTGCGCATCGGTTCCAAAAAATAAGCAGGTTGATCACAGGTATCAGAGAGGCTGTTTATGGTCATTTGAACCAGGCGAAACAGTTGAATGTAATCCGGCCGGATTCTGCCCTGGCCAAGGATTGGGGAACAACCTATCCCATCGCCCAGGGCCCGATGACCCGGGTGAGCGATATCCCGGAGTTTGCGCAGGCTGTTGCGGATGCGGGTGCCCTTCCTTTTGTAGCCCTTTCTTTATTAAAAGGAGAACCGGCCAGGCAGCTGATCAGGAACACCAAAAAATTAGCGAATGGCAAAACCTGGGGTGTAGGTATCTTAGGATTTCTGACACAGGAATTACGGGATGAACAAATTGAATATATTAAAGAGGAGAAACCTCCTGTAGTCCTGATCGCAGGGGGAAGGCCATCCCAATCGAATTCCCTGGAACAAGCCGGCATTAAGACTTTCCTGCATGTTCCCTCCGTTTACCTACTGGATATGTTTATTAAGGAAGGAGCGAAAAGGTTTGTTTTCGAAGGCAGGGAGTGCGGTGGGCATGTCGGACCCTTGTCAAGTATGGTCCTTTGGGAAAGGCAAATAGAACGTTTGTTGCAGGAAGATCAGGGGGATCAGTTCAGCATCCTTTTTGCAGGAGGAATTCATGATGCCGTATCTGCAGCCTTTGTTTCGGTAATGGCCGCTCCTTTAGCAGCCAGGGGCGTTAAGGTTGGTGTTCTGATGGGTACCGCCTATCTGTATACGAAGGAAGCGGTTGAGACCGGAGCCATCCTCAAGAAATTTCAGGATCAGGCCATTTGCCATTCCGGAACCGTACTGCTGGAAACAGCCCCCGGTCACGAAACAAGATGTTTACATTCGCCTTTTGCAGAATTCTTCCATGCGGAAAAAAAGAGGCTGCTTTCGGAAGGTATGGACAAGAAGGGGTTGTGGACTCAATTGGAATCCCTGAATGTTGGTCGGTTGAGAATGGCAGCTAAAGGGATTGACCGTAAAGGGGATGAGTTAGTTCCAGTTCCTGAAGAAGAACAAGTAACGGCAGGTATGTATATGATCGGCCAGGTAGCTGCATTACGGAATAGGGTACTTTCCATGGACGACCTGCATAAGGATGTTGCCCTGGGGAATTTCATACTTGTTCAATCCGCCGCCATGCCTTTGCGGTCCAAAGAGGAAGGAAAGCCCCTGAACGTCGCTATTGTAGGAATGGCCTGTATTTACCCGGGTGCAAAAGATATCGGGCAATACTGGAATAACATTCTATCCGGAAAGGATTGTATTACAGAAGTACCGGACGACCGTTGGAATAAAGCTTTATATTATGATGCAACTTCTGTAAATGGCGATAAAACCCCATCGCGGTGGGGCGGGTTTATTCCCAGGATCGATTTTGACCCGGTTGCCTATGGAATTCCTCCACAATCCCTGGCTGCCATCGACCCAACTCAGTTATTGAGCTTGCTGGTAGCCAAACAGGCGCTTGATGATGCAGGATATGGCGCTCCTGATTCTCATATGTCGGTTAATCACGAAAATATTTCCGTCATTATTGGTGCGGAAGGAGGCAATGACCTGGCAGGTAATTATGGTTTCAGAGCCCTTTTCCGGCAGATTTTCGGAGAAATGCCGCCGGAACTCGATGCCGCCCTTCCCAGGTTGACGGAAGATTCCTTTCCGGGAATCCTGGCCAATGTCATTGCAGGACGTATTTCCAACCGTCTCGATCTGGGGGGAAGGAATTTTACGGTAGATGCTGCCTGCGCTTCTTCTCTGGCTGCTATCGACCTGGCCTGTCAGGAACTGGTTCTGGAAAGATCGGATATGGTCCTTGCCGGAGGTGCGGATCTGCATAACAGCATTAATGATTATCTTTTGTTTTCCAGTACGCATGCCTTGTCTCCAAAAGGAAAGTGCATGAGCTTCGATGCAGAGGCCGACGGAATTGCGTTAGGGGAAGGTGTCGCGATGGTCGTTCTCAAACGGCTTGAAGATGCTAAAAGGGACGGGGATAAGATCTATGCCGTAATAAAGGGGGTGGGAGGATCCAGCGATGGAAAGAGTCTTGGTTTGACTGCTCCAAGAAGATCAGGCCAGATAAAAGCATTGGAACGGGCATACGAACAGGCAGGTATTTCGCCGGCAGAATCAGGCCTGGTGGAAGCTCACGGTACAGGAACCGTAGTAGGCGATAAAACGGAATTAAGCGCCTTGTCGGATCTTTGGCTTCGGTCAGGGGCAATTGCCGGACAAACACAGTTAGGGTCGGTTAAAACACAGATCGGCCATACAAAATGTGCGGCCGGTTTGGCCGGTCTTATCAAAGCTGCCTTATCGGTGTATCATGGGATCCGCCCCCCGACTCTCCATTTGAATGTCCCTAATAATTATTATAAGGAAGAGTTAAGTCCTTTTGTATTTTCCAAAGAGGCGCGTATCTGGATGGATGCAAGAAGAACGGCCGGGATCAGCGCCTTTGGATTTGGAGGCACCAATTATCATGCAGTCATCGAAAATGATGTTGTTGCCAATGATGCGGTGAAGGCATCTCCTTCCTGGCCCGCAGAATTATTTGTTTTCAGAGGGGATTCCCAGGAGGAAGCCAGAGAACTTGCCTGGACCGTTCATTCCATCCTGGAACAAAATGATGCCATCGATCTGAAAGATATTGCCTGGTCCCTTTCCCGCTATAGCTCAAAACCCGTTCAATTGTCCATGGTAGTGGAAGGAACCGGAGATGCCTTGCAAAAATTGAAGCTGGCCCTTGCCGGAAAAGGTTCCATAGATGTACGTATTACCAGGGAGATGAATGGAAAACTGGCCTTTCTGTTCCCCGGACAGGGGAGTCAGCGTATCAATATGGCCAGATCCCTGTTTGTCCTTTTTCCCGGAATGCGGGAACAACTGGAAGGTCGTTCACCATTCGGACAGATACTTTTCCCTCCGGCAGCCTTTACTAAAGGCTCTTCCAAACAACAACGCGAGCGGCTGAAAGATACCAGGCTTGCCCAGCCTTTACTGGGGATCGTCGATCTGGCGATAGCCAATTTTTTACGGGAATTGGGCATTGAACCGGATATGGTGGCCGGCCATAGCTATGGAGAGCTGCCGGCTCTCTGTTTTGCCGGGGTTTTTGGGAAAGAACAATTGGTTTCGGTAAGTGAGAAAAGGGCAGCGGCGATCCTGGATGCTGCCGGAGAAGATAAAGGAATGATGGTCGCCGTTAGCTGCACGGAAGCCGTCCTGAAAGAAGTGGCCGATTCGGTGACGATTCCCGGTATTTACCTGGTAAATCATAATTCGCCCCAGCAATGGGTGTTGGCAGGCGGAACAGCTGCTATGCATGCGCTGATGGATCAATTGAAGAACCGGGATATTGCCGGAAGAGCATTGGAAGTGGCTTGTGCTTTCCACAGTCCTTTGATCGCCCGGTCAAAGGATTTGTATAAAGAGGCTATCAGGGATATTGTCTTTCAAAAAGGATCGATACCGGTATGGTCAAATACGACGGCTAGTCCTTATCCGGATACTCCCGGCGAGATCAGACAAAGACTGGCCGATCACCTCGTAAACCCGGTGCGGTTTTCGGAAGAGATCCGGGGTATGCATGCCCAGGGTGCCAGGATATTTATTGAAACTGGCCCGGGGAAAGTGTTAACCGGTCTGGCTAAGGCTATTCTGGGAAATGACGAATCCCTTTTGTTTCTTCATACAGAAGACAAAGATGAAAATGGCCTTGTCCTTTTACTGAATATGCTTGCCCAATATATGGCTTGTGGAAGGCCGGTCTCCCTGGAAAGATTATTCGAAGGACGCGGAGTAAAAGAAATAGACCTGAATAAACCGGAGCAGTATAAAAAGACCGGTACGGTATGGTTCGTCGACGGACAAAAGGCGTTGCCTGCTTTTGGCAAACTTCCGGTCCACGGTGCTATCCCAATCGTCACTCCTTTATCTTTCAAGGGAAAAGAAAGAAAACCAGTAGTAGAAAATAACGTCCATTCCGCTCAATTGGTAGAAGCTTATCTGAGTAGCGTAAAATCCATTGTACAGGCGCAGCGGGATGTGATGCTGGGTTATTTAAGTCATTCTCAGCAAGGTGGAAATCATGTCTTGAATCCAATAATGGAGGTAAAAGAGGTAAATAGCCTGATCAACGGCGCAGATGCAGAGAATGTTGAAAATAGAAAAGAGGAGGGACCGGCTGTAGCATCGACCGCCGGATTGGCTTCCCGGTTAACTCAAGCGGACATCCGGCAAATCCTTTTGCGCGTGGTTAGTGATAAAACCGGTTATCCTCCTGAAATGCTGGGAATGGACATGGACCTGGAAGCCGATCTGAGTATCGATTCCATTAAGCGATTGGAGATCATAGGGGAGTTAAGAACGCAATTGGGAGGTTTTCCCCACCCTGGTAAAAAAGAAGAGACTCAGATCGAAGAGTTGGCATCGATAAAGACCCTGAACGGGTTCGTCCTTTGGCTCGATGATCAGTCAGGCGGAAAAAGAGATATCCTCCCCGAAAAAAAAACCAATGGTAAAGAGAAGCTGTTGAGATTCCGGTTCGAGCTTAGGCCATCTGTTCAGGATAAGGATACAGGCAATGATGTTTTCAACAGGCTTTCCGGCCAGCGGTTTGCCATTGCGGGAAATTCCGGGCCGGTTGCGCCTGCCATTAAAATGCTTTTGGAGAAGAACGGGGCGATGGCCGAAATAATTTCAGAAACTCATCATCTTTTGGAGGAATATAACGGACTGATTCTGCTGGATATTCTTTCCGCTCCTGAACGATTCACTATCAGCCAGTCATTTTCCCTGGTGAAAAAATTGAATCCGGGAAAAATAAAATGGGTATATGTCCTGTCAGATTTTTGGGAACAGGCAGACCGGGATACCGATGTAAGCTTATTGAGGCATTTTCAGGGATATACAGGTTTTTTAAAAAGTCTCGATAAAGAATGGGAACACGCACAATGCAGAACGATATCCCTGGATACAGAAGCGGGACCTGATGAAATTGCACGGATAACGTTATCTGAACTGGTGAGTCAGGATCCTTCTACAGAGGTGGTTTATCATAACGGTCAGCGACAAACTATCGGGCTGATACCTTCCGAACTGGCCAACAAAGAACCGGCACAGCTCGGATTGAACAAAGAGTCTGTTATACTGGTGCTGGGAGGAGCTCAGGGGATCACCTCTGAATTAATGATCCGTTTCTCAAAAGATTATCCCTGCCATTATATCCTGGTAGGCAGGTCACCCCTGGAGGAAATGGATAAGAGAAATAATCCCTTTCTGGCCTTAAAAACAAAGGATGCCATTAAAAAATTATTGATCGGACAGGGGCAGATCCAGCGGCCTGCCGACCTGGAAAAAAAGACGCAGGAAATATATAAGCAAAATCAGATACTACATACCATCAGCGCTCTTACTATGAACGGTGCTACCGTATCCTATAAATCCCTCGATGTAAGAAATGAAGGAGAACTGGGTTCGTTCCTGCAGGCAATTTATATGGAACACGGCCGGATCGATGGAGTCGTTCATGGCGCCGGATTATTGGAAGACAAGTTATTCCAGCATAAAACGGCTGAGTCATTCGAAAGGGTATTTTCCACCAAGGTAACACCTCTGCGCGTACTCGCAGAGCAGATAAAGGAGGATGTACGATTTATCGTTCTATTCTCCAGTATCGCCTCCGTATATGGCAACCGCGGGCAGACGGATTATGCGGCCGCCAATAGCGTATTGGATCATTATGCCCGTGAATTAAAAAAGAAATACAAAGGCAAGGTGGTGGCGTTCAATTGGGGTCCCTGGAAAGGAGCCGGAATGGTAAGCCCCGATCTGGAGAAAGAATATGAACGGAGGGGAATATCGCTAATCCCTGTGCAGGAAGGACTGGAGACTTTTATGAACGAGCTGAAATACGGCAAAGAAAGCCAGGTGCTCATTATGGCGGAATAATTCAAATGGCGTGAGCAATAAAGATGCCGTTCAGTTAAAACAAACCAATGTCAATAGTTAATAATACCGAGGTGGCTATAATAGGAATGTCCGGGATTTTTCCCGGGGCAGGAGATGTTCAAACATTCTGGAAAAACATCGAGAACAGGGTCGATGCCATTCAGGCCGTACCGATGAACCGGATGGACGATATTTTTTTCGAGGAGTTCTCCCCTTATGAAAACACTTCTTCTTTTAACACCATTTCTCCATCAGGCAGTTCAGGAAAGGTTGACCGTTTTTATTGCCGGAGAGGCGGGTTTGTGGATGAATTCGCAGAATTCGACCCGATCCCGTTCGGTATCCTTCCCCTTGCGGTAGAAGGTACGGAGCCGGACCACCTGCTTACCCTGCGATTAGCCCATATCGCGCTCGAAGACGCATCGGTATTTGAAAAGGAACTGAGCCTGGAAAAAACAGGAATCATAATAGGGAAAGGTAATTATGCCGGTCCGGGAGCAACACGGGCTATTGAAATTATCCGTACCGGAGAACAGATTGTGCAGGTATTAAAGAACCTGTTGCCCGATCTGAAGGGGGTGGAAATTGACAGGATAAAAAAGGAATTCCAGATAAAAAAAGGGCGTTTTGGCGCTGATACGGCCATGGGGCTGATCCCAAACCTGGTAGCCTCTTTGGTGGCCAACCGGCTTAACCTTGGGGGAACTGCCTACACGATCGATGCTGCCTGCGCAAGTTCCCTGGTTGCCGTCGATCATGCCATACATGAATTAAACACAGGACGCTCGGATATGATCATCGCCGGAGGTGTTCATGTATGTCAGAACGCACCTTTCTGGAGTATTTTCAGTCAACTGGGCGCACTTTCCAGGAAACAACAGATTCGTCCCTTTGATCAACGGGCAGATGGTTTGTTGATAGGCGAAGGATGCGGGTTTGTCATTCTGAAAAGATTGGAAGAGGCCATCAGGGATAAACACAGGATCTATGCCATTATCAAAGGGGTCGGGATCGCCAGTGACGGCTCCGGCACCAGCCTGATGAGTCCATCCATAAAAGGGCAGTCAAGAGCCATTTCAGAGGCCTGGGAAAATGCCCGGTTGGATCCGCATCAGATCGGATACCTGGAAGCGCATGGTACCGGAACTCCCCTTGGTGACAAAACTGAACTGGAAACAATTTTGCATTTATTTGGTAACGGGAACAAACAGCCGAGGTCAGGTATAGGTTCCGTGAAGTCTATGATCGGTCATGCCATGCCTGCAGCCGGGATGGCGGGGCTGATCAAAACTGCACTCGCCTTGCATCATGGCCGGCTACCTCCGACTCTTCATTGTGAAGAGCCCCTGACGCTCCTGCAAAAAACCCGGTTCGATCCGGTTATTGAAACCGTTGATTGGGAAAGTACGGGTCTGCCCAGGCTGGCCGGAATCAATGCTTTCGGTTTTGGAGGGATCAATGCACATGTTGTCCTGGCAGGCTGGAATGGTCCGGATGTGGACGATGGGTTGAACACCAGGGCAGGAAGAAGGCCATTAATCAGAGCTGGGTCAACTGTACTTGCCGGGTCCGGAAAGAATAAAGAAAAGGGTAAAGAACTATTGCTGCTGGCCAGGACAAATGGAGAAGACCTGATCAGGGCATTGGAAGAACCTGAGGCACAAACTGGTCGGGGAGATTACCGGCTTGCCCTATTCGATCCTACCCCGGACAGGATACTGAAAGCAGTCAATATTATCAGAAAGAACAAACCCTGGAGGAACAGACAGGATATCTGGTTTTCCAATGATCCTTTGTTATCAAAGGGGGGCAAGCTGGCCTTTCTTTTTCCAGGCCTCGATGCGCTGAGTGGGGGAGAAGTGGAATCGATTGCCCGTCATTTTAATATAAAGGATACCCATGAAAAAAAGGATGGCTCCCCCGGCGTGTTCAACGCATCCCTTGATTTATTGGAAAGGACCCGCATTCTGGATACTGCGCTTAAACAACTCGGCGTGCAGCCTGACCTGCATGCCGGTCATAGTTTGGGAGAATGGCTGGCCGGTCGTTCATCGGGGCTGATCACTGAATCCTCCGTACTGACCTTGTTGTCCAGCCTTAGACCAGAACTGTTCGAAAATAAGGATGCCCGATTCCTCGTTGCCGGCTGCGGCTATGTCCGCATAAAAGATTATCTGGAGAATGAGCCGGATATCTTTCTTTCCAATGATAATTGCCCCCAACAGATAATTGTTTGCGGGACACAGCATGCGATTGAAAAATTTTCGGACTTTTTAAGGAAGGAGCAGATCTTCCATCAAATCCTTCCTTTTCAGTCAGGGTTTCATTCGCCTTTTGTAAAAGACAAACTGGATCAATTGCTGGAAGGCATGAAGCTCATGGATTTTCGCAAAGCCTCGATCCCCCTTTGGTCTGCTACAACCCTGGAACTATATCCCGAAGAATATGAAGCTATCCGGGATTTAAGCATCGAGCACCTGGTTCAACCGGTCCGGTTCAGGGAATTAATCGAAAAACTATACCAGGAAGGAGTGCGGATGTTTATCCAGATAGGGTCCGGGGGGCTTACCGGTTTCGTTGAGGATACTCTGAAACATAAAAATCATAGCGCCCTTTCAGCCAGTATTCCCTCAAGAGCGGGTTTGGCACAGTTGAAAAGAGTACTTGCCGCTCTTTTTGTGGAAGGGAAAGAGACCGGTCTTTCTTTTTTGGGGATGGATAGGCCGCACCCTATCAAACTTCAATTAGGTTCCCCTTTTGTAAAAAACTTTTTGGCAATCGGAGTAGAAAAAAATGTGGAAACAAAGATCTTTACAGCGGAAGAGCTAGGTGAGCGTCTGGGAACTTCTCCGCTTAGAAATGCCTTTGCCAGTAATGCCGAAGAGATAGCCGCTATGAATGCGGATGTGTTCAAATGGTTTAATGAATTAGGGTCGGTAAAGAACAAGCTATTGCCATTTGTCACCCAACTGGATGTCTCTTTGGACAATTGCCCTTATCTGAAAGACCATTCCCTGGTCAAACAAAGATCCGGTTGGTTACCGGTGGAGGATATGGACCCGGTGATCCCGATGACCATGGTGCTGGAACTCTTTGCGGAAACTGCGCGGGAAAAGGCTCCGGGTAAAGTCGTCAAAAAGATCATGCATGTGCAGGTTTTTCAATGGATGTTAGTAGCCTCCCCATTCCGGGAGCAATTGTCAGGCGAATGGAAAGATGAAAACTGTCTGTTGCTAACCGTGGATAAATATGCGCGTGCGGAGGTCTGGCTGTCTGACCCGGAAAGGAAGGCCGATTGGAGTTTTCGTGCGGAGCAACAACAATCCTATCCGCTTTCAACGGTTTCTGCCGATATGGGCATTCCCCTGCCCATGCATATTTTACCCGGAGAGATCTATGAAAAAAATATGTTCCATGGACCTGCCTACCAGGGAATAAAGAAGGTAAAGACAATTGGGGATAAGGGAATAAACGGAATCATCGAAGGGTGCCGGGGGAAGGGTTCCCTGTTGGATAATGCAGGGCAATTGTTCGGTCTTTGGCTGCAACTGACCCTGGCAAGAGACAGGATCGCCTTTCCCGTTAAAATACAGGAAGTGGAGTTCTATGGAGATATGCAGAACCAATCCGGTGAATTTGATTGTACCTGCATACTTACTTCTCTCACTGATGAATTTGCCACGGCCGATTTTGTAATAAAGAAAAATGAAGATGTCTGGTGTGTAATCAGGGGATGGCAAAACAGGAGATTGGAATTTGATGACCGTCTTTGGAATGTATCGATGGCCCCCTTGCATAATTTCCTGGCCGGGGAGCCTGTTCCGGGATTATTCTTATTCGATAATGCTTATTCCCGGGTAGTTTCCTGGGATTTTATTCTGAAGCGTTATTTTTCGGGGGAAGAGAAAAAGGTTTATCACAAACTTCCCCCCAGTAAAAAGAGAGAATGGCTGATTAGCAGGGTAGCCGCAAAAGATGCAGTCCGAAACCTGCTCATCCTTTCAGGAGTTGATCCCGTTTACCCGATAGAATTCAGGATACGCTCAGAGGAGTCCGGCAGACCCTTTGTTGAAGGGAAAATGACCGAAGACATTCATATCTCCATCGCCCATAAAAAAAATATTGCCATAGCAACCGCCCGATATGGTAATTCCATCGGGATCGATATAGAAGAGATCCGGGACCGGGGGCCAGGTTTTAATGAACTGGCTTTTTCTTCCCACGAATTGGAACTGCCTGGATTCAATATTTCCGGTACCGACCCTGCGGAATGGATCACCCGCTGCTGGGTGGCCAAGGAAGCCTATGGGAAATTCCTGGGTAAGGGCTTACAAGGCAACCCCAGAGTTTATGAAATAGAAGCGATCAACGGGAATGACCTCCGAATTAAAGATGTTGTAATCCGAACAATCAAACATAAAAACTATATAATAGGATGGACCATTTAGGGACCAATACAAAACTGAATAGCGATGAGATCTTTACTGTTCTGAAAAGATTTATTTCCGAAGTCATTGGAGAAGATTTCGCTGCAGAAATAAATATATCCAAAGAAAGTTCCTTTACCAGGGATCTTGAAATGGACAGTATCGAGATCGTGTCTTTTTCGGAAAAGGTAAAAAGTTATTTCGGTGAAGGGATCGATTTTACCGGCTGGCTGTCCGACATGGATCTGGATCAGCTTATTGAGCTTAATCTTCTGGAAATTATAAAATATATTGAAAGTTGCCAATCCTAGACATTCATAGAACCGGGGTTCACTTCCTGGAAATGAATAAAGGCGCTTCCCGGCCCGTGCTGATGATACATGGGATGTTCAGTAACCTGGCACTTTATTATTTTAAGATAGCACCCCTTATCGCGCAGGATTTTCACGTTGTCCTGTACGATCTCAAAAGCCATGGCCTGAGCGATCGTGTGGCAAAGGGATATGATCTGCATTCGATGACCGATGATCTGCTGGCTTTAATGGACGCCCTGAAACTGGAATCCGTTCACCTGGTTGGTTATAGTTATGGCGGATTGATTGCGATGGAGATGGCCATGCGATTTCCGGAGAAAGTAAGGAAACTGGCCATTATTGAAGGTCCGGACCCCAGCGACCAGGAAACACTCGATATTATTGACATCTACAGCAAGGAATTCCTGGTCAATTATATTAATAATTATACCGACACCACCAGGATAAGGATGGGCAAACGCCAATTGGATCGGAACCATCGCATGTATGAATTTCTTTTTAATGAGACATCGATCAGGAACGATATGCATTACGCGAAAAACTTTTTTATGGATCAACGAATCGAAAGTATGGGGCATGATACCCTGCTGATCTATGGAAAAAATTCCAACTGCGTATCCGCCGGTAAAAAGCTCTTGTCCAGGATACCGAATTCCCATCTTTCTTTTATCGATGGGGATCATAATATTCCCATCCAGGAACCCTTGCTAATCGCCAGTGCCCTGAAAGGTTTTTTTTATCGTACTGACTTAACCTGATTTAATAACCCGATTATGTCAAGATTTGTTTTTATTGTTCCTCCCTTTGCCGGCCATGTCAACCCAACCTTAAGTCTTGGCGCTGAACTGATCGGCCGGGGACATGAGGTAGGATGGATTAGCCTGGATGCCGCCTTAAAGGATCAATTACCATCGGGGGGGCGTTTGTTGCTGGTCCGGTATGAACAGGATGATCATGGTATAGAAGAAGGCCGGAAGAACCAACATGGCAAGAACGAACATTTCCTGACTATCCTTAAAGAAAGGAACGTGATCGGGATCGAAAGTATTAAGTTCCTGTATGAAGAGGTATTGATCCCTTTAAGCCGTTATATGGCCCCGGGCATTGAGACATGGCTGGAAAAATTTAAACCGGACCTGGTGATAAATGATCATCAGCTTTTTGCGGGAGCTATTGCTGCCTTCAAAAGGAATATCCCTTATGCGACTTCCGTTACCGCGCCTGCTGCCCTTAAGATAATGGAGGAATTGCCCCGTGTTCATGAATGGGAGGTCAATAAAATAAAATCGATTCAATATGAACTGGGTATACAGGGAGACCAGTCCATCATTTGCTCGTCCTTGCTGACCCTGGTATTCACTTCCCGCCTGTTTTTCGGGGAGATGTCCCTTCCCGCATGTTACCAATTTGCCGGTCCTGTAATCGGGCACAGGTCTTTTGCTTCCACTTTCGATTGGTCAGCCTTCCACGCGATGGGGAACCGGCCCAAGGTATTGGTTTCGATCGGCACAACCTTTGATCCTGTTAACAAAAAAACATTCTTCGCCAGGGTGCGGGAGGCGTTGGGTAATGAACCTGTTTCCGTGATCGTAGTTACCGACCCCTCCCTTTTTGAAGAGTGGCCCGAAAATTTCCTGGTACGGGAAAAGATCCCGCAGATTGAATTGCTCCCTTATCTCGATGGGGTTGTTTGTCACGGGGGACATAATACGGTCAGTGAGGCGCTGATGCATGGTCTGCCTATAGTAGTGATTCCCATTGCCTATGATCAATCCCATGTAGCCGGCAGGGTTGCACAAAGCGGAAGTGGAATACGACTGAATTTTTCCCGATTCCGGTCCACCCAATTAAACGAGGCGATTAAAGAAATCCTTTTCAAGGATCAATACCGGTCTGCCGCCAGGCGTATTCAACTCTCCTTTGAGGAGGCAGGGGGAGCGGTTAAGGCCGCTGAATTGTTGGAAAGGGCCGTTCAACCCGTAAAACCCTTTCAACCCGAAACGGCTTGCTGCAATGACCATTTTAAATTTTAGCGTATTGAAAAAAAATTAGCATGGCCAGATTCCTTTTTGTCGTACCTCCTTTTTTCGGGCATATCAGTCCCACGCTAAGTGTTGGCGCCAGCCTGTTGGCCAGGGGGCATGCTGTTGTCTGGGTCGGTATCCGTGAAATAGACCAGGAACATATTCCCCGGGGTGGAAAATTCCTGGTTCCTCAGGAGGAACTGGCAGAACACGAGGATACGATCCGAAAGATCCTTAAAAGACAGGATGACGGACCCCGGATCGGTGGCGCAGAGGCCTTGAAACTCGCCCTGGAAGAAACCTATCTCCCTTTTTGCCGCATCCTGATGAATGGTTTGAACCGTTTGGCGGACGATTTTGAACCGGATGTGATCATTAGTGATTGTACCATGTTTGCAGGAGCCATTTGTGCCTTTCAAAAAGGAATTCCCCTGGTTACTACTACTCCGGTTCCTCCCGCATTGCTGGAAGATACCATCAGGACTCCCAGGGTTTTTGAATGGCAGAAGAATCTTATAATGGGCCTGCACCAGGAGTTGGGGATTCCAACCGAAGAATTTATGGTTCACCCGGATAAATTGAATCTTGTTTTTACCTCCCAGGAATTTGCAGGGATCAGGGATCCTCCCCCCGGTATGAAATTCGTAGGACCTGTACAGGGGAGACCCAGCCCTGTTGAATTCGATTGGGGGCTCCTTGCCGGAACCACCCGGCCAATAGTATATGTTTCGATTGGAACCCTGCTGGTAGATATCCGAAAAACATTTTTCAGGCAATTGACAGAAGCTTTTGCCGGAGAACCTCTTACCATCATCGCCGCTACGGAACCGGATATCCTGGAGACCTGGCCCGATAATTTTATCGTTCAACGTTATGTTCCGCAAACGGAAATCATGGCAAGGGTGGATGCGGTGATCTGCCATGGAGGATTTAATACGGTAAACGATAGTTTCTTACATGGCCTGCCGATGGTCATTCTCCCGATGGCCTATGACCAGTTCCATACCGCTTCCCTGGTAGAAAAAGCGGGCTGCGGCATTGCCCTGCGTTATAAACGCATGCGGATACCTGCACTGAGGGAGGCTTTGTGGGAAGTTCTCCGGAATGATAGTTACCGTAAAGCTGCTTTGTTGACAAGGGAAACATTTATACGGGCAGGAGGCGCCGAAAAAGCTGTTTTTTACCTGGAAGAATTTAAAAACAAAACAAATCGAAAAAAATTTACACCTGATCGAAAAGAGGAAACTTTTATTCCCTGAGCGAATGATGTACGGGGATGGATCCTCTACCTTTCATGGCGTTTTTGCCGTAAAGGTAAGGGGGACCTTTACACTCGTCCGTTTGCGTACAGCGCTCGCCAGGGTGCAGGCAAAACATTCTTTGCTGGGGGCAGGCATCCAGGAGGATGATAAAGGCCTCCCTTATTTTATTTTCGGGAAACAAACGGTTCCTCCCATTCCAGTGCGTATTGCCGGGCGCCATTCCGATACGGACTGGATGGAAGAAACAAAATCCGAATGGGCCAGGCCTTTCGATCTGAATACCGGCCCTTTGCTCCGCCTGGTATGGCTGAGGGGTGAAGAAACCGGCGAACTGATCATGTCATTTCATCATTGTCTGTGTGATGGAGGCTCCGCTTCCGCGATCCTGAACGATCTTCTGAATTTATTGGATCAACCAGGCCTGATCATTGGTCAAACTCCTGTCTTTCATTCCCTGGCAGATCTTATTCCTTCCCCGATATTCAATCATAAAAAGGACAAGCTAAAAGCCTGGGCTAATTCCGCATTTTTGGGTCTGGCCCTTTCCGCCGCATCCCTTTTTATAGGTACGAAGAACAAAAAACGAATAAGCAGGGAGAAGGATTATTTACTTCACTGGAAATTGACGGAAGAAGAATCAGACGTCTTGTTCAAACGATGTAAAACAAGCGGTATCACGGTAAATACTATCCTGGCCCTGGTTTTTCTAAAGGCCTTTCAACAGGTAAAGGGGGCCGGATTTCATAACAAGGTGATGTGTCCGGTGGATATCCGGAAATTTGTTCCGGCGGTTAAAAAGGATACTCTTTTTGCTTTCGGTCTTTCCATAACCCTGTCCATGGATCGTCGTAAACCGGAAAAGGATTTCTGGGAAATGGCTTCATTTTTACAGGAGGAAGGCACTAAAAAAATGACTAAGCTGAATGCCTACCCGGTTTTGATGGCGATGGAGTATGCTCATTCTTCTCTAAAAAAGTTAATCCGGCTTTTGACGTACGGCAAACCAGGCAATGATTTTATGTTTTCCAATATGGGGAGGTTGGATCTTCCCGAATGCTGCGGAAACCTTACCATCGAAACCGTTTATAGCCCTACCGTTATCGGGCCGTTCGCCAATCCAACAACTATTATCGCTTCTACGTTCCGGGGCAGGCTGGATTTTTCCTTCGTATCCAATGAACAATTCATGGAGAATAAAGACGCAATGGCCATAAAATACTGGGCTATGGAATTATTACAACAAAATGTCCCGGGCCAATAAAATAAAAGAGAAAGGACTTATGGTACGAAGAAAATTTTTATCAGGGGAAAGGATCATGTATATTAATGACGCCACTTCAGTCAATTGTGTATTAGCGGTTAAAATAAGAGGAACGTTCCCGTCCGGGAATTTATTGGCGGCTCTTCGTCAACTGCAAATCAAACATCCATTGCTTCGGGCAAAAGTGGAGGAAGACAGCGCTGGTATTCCCTATTTTGTAGTTGATGAAAAGATGGGAGATATTCCTTTGCTGATCGAAAAAAGAAAATCCGATTTGGATTGGTTTATCCGGACCAAGCTGGAATGGGAATCACCCTTCGATAAGAAACAGGGGCCGCTTGCCAGAGTGATATGGTTAAAAAGTGAAGAGGTTTCCGAACTGCTGGTAGTATGTCCTCATTTTATCTGTGACGGTATTTCCCTGGTAAATCTTATGCGGGAGCTTTTAATGGTGGCTGATCAACCGGATACCCATTTGTCTCCAACTCCAGCTTCCGGTTTCCATTCCTTAGAAATGCTCCTTTCCGCTCATTTGGGTTCAGCTAAAAAAAGATTTTTCAAAGCCAGGGTTTTTTCGCTGTTGGCTGCCGTTGCGCTGGCCTTTAGAAAAAGGTATACTGCCGGAATAGATGATCCGTCAGGCGATGGATATATGATCCGGTGGAAACTGACCAGGGAAAATTCTGAAATATTGATCGATCGGTGCCGTTCGGAAGGGGCTTCGGTTCATGCTGCATTATGTGTTGCTTTCCTTGCTGCGTTCCGGGAAGTAAAGGGAAAAAAGGCCCGCGGCAAAGTGATCTGTCCCGTAGATATCCGCAGACTTATCCCGGAAATTAAAACAGACGATCTTTTTGCGTTTGCTCCAATCGTTGAATTGTCAACAGGCAACGATCCGATCTCCGGTTTTTGGGAAAAGGCGCGGAAGTTTAAGCGTGCTCTTGCTGAAAAGATAGCCAGGCTGAATGGGTATGAATTGTTGCTTATCTCCGAACAATTTCATTCCCTGGTAAAAAAAATGGTGAATTTTTTGCTTTCCACGGAAGGCTCTCACGATTTTACGCTTTCCAATATGGGACGCCTGGAAATTCCACCACATTATCTGGGGTTTGCCGTGGAAACGATTTATAGCCCAACCGTTCTTTTCCCCTGGAGAAATCCCAATACCATCGTGGTAAGCTCCTTCAAGGGGCAGATGGATTTTACGATCCTTTCGAATGCTGTTTTTTTGACATATAAGGAGGCAGAAGCCATCAGGGACAAAGCCATGGAATTATTGTTAAAAGGCGGATGGAAAGGCCCTCAGGGCGGAGAAACAGAGGAAGCCTGAAGGTAAACAGAGCGGGGGCCTGAAGGGAAACTGAACAGAAGCCTGAAGGGAAAGACGCAGGAGCCTAAAATTTGCGTATCTTTCCACCTGCTGATTTTTCTGATTAACGTAGTGGTGATGAATCCGCAGGGCTTTGTAAATCAACGATAATGCCAATGAAAAGAATTATTCACTTTTCCATCGTTCTTTTTTTTTTACTGCAGGTATGCCTGACCCTCTCAGCTAAGGTAGCCGGTGACTCGCTTACTATTTCCGATCCCTTCTTTTTACAACATCTCGACAATCGAAACGGACTCTCCAACAGTTCGATCAATCACATTTTTAAAGATGCCGATAATGTACTCTGGATTGCCACCTGGGACGGATTGAATATGTATAACGGAACTTCCTTTCATGTATTTAATTACAGCAAGGAAAACGATTACAAAAGTATTGGAAGCAACGTTATTCAACATATTACAGAGGACAAAAAGGGAAATATCTGGATCAGCACGATCGAAGGAATATCCCGGTATGAAAAACGAACCGGGAAGTTCTATAATTATTTCTATAACCAATATCAAAAGAGCAGGATCAGTGAACAGGAATATGCCCTGGCTGTCGACACATCCGGAATGGTCTATTGTCTTAACCGAAAGACCGGTCTCCTTTTTTATGACGCTGGTGCTGATAGTTTCCGTAATAGTTCCCTGGTGCTGCCCGAATTTTCTGTTAATAAACTTGCCTTCGATGCAACCGGACATTTATGGCTGCTGACGGCAAATGGCGGATTATTTGGTTATGAAGGAAATGCCAATCATTTTAAGCGTTTGATACAGCTTGGAGAAAACCTGACCGGGGGCAACGGGGCCAGAGGCAAAGAAACCATTGTTAATTTTTTCCCAGTTAACAACCAGGTTTTTTTCAGTACTTCCGGCGACCGTTTGTTTCTTACTGATAATAAAACACTCCGTTATAAACAAGTCATGCAGCTACCCCGCAGTATGGGTTCCATGGTTCACTATAAGGACCATTACCTGATCGCCTGGTCTACAAAGGGGTTTGAGGCCTTCGATACTGCTTTTCAACCATCCGCTTTTTTGAAACCGGAGACCAGGCAGATGCAGGATGTAAAAATTACCTCCTGGACCACTGGCAGTGAAGAGATCTTATGGTGCGGAACGGATGGGAACGGAATGATTAAAATTTCCCCAAAGACAAAATTCTTTGGGACCGTTACTACTTCGGATAACGGAATGCCTTATAATAAATCGGTAAGGGCCTTTTGTGAAGAGAATGGAAATTTATGGATCGGAACAAAAGGGAGCGGGATAATCCGGTATACGAATTTTTGGACTTCTCCCCAGTCACCATCGTCATCGGGCAATCAGTCGGAGTTTTCAGCCCAGTCAGCCCAGTCTGTCTCTGCCGGCAAACAATTTTTTTTGTTCCCGGGTGAGTTGGATAATAATTCGGTTTACTCCTTAAAAAAAGGAAACGATAACCTGATCTATATTGGTACCGACGGGAAAGGGATTGGTGTATATGATCTGAGCCTCAAAAAATTTTATAAATGGGCAGCTATAAAAGGAACGGGGGCCTATCCTGAATTCGGATCCGTGTATGCCATTTTGCAGGACAGGGATAATTCCCTGTGGTTGGGAACAAGCGGCTATGGTCTCCTGCATCTTAAGATCAACCGTGACAAAACCGGGAGTCTTTCTCTCGGTTTTCTGGAACGGTTCACCTTTACGAACAGCGATTCCGGCCCGGCAAACGATATTATTTATGCGCTGGCAGATGGGGGCGAAACCCACCAGCAATTATGGA
The DNA here is from genome assembly GCF_054461575.1 of Flavitalea flava. Taxonomy (NCBI): domain Bacteria; kingdom Pseudomonadati; phylum Bacteroidota; class Chitinophagia; order Chitinophagales; family Chitinophagaceae; genus Flavitalea; species Flavitalea flava. Next base: position 55,031 of record NZ_JBTLQH010000015.1, on the reverse strand, counting down.
TCGGATGCAGGTACGGAGGTCTCAGCGTGCTGGATAAAAGAACCCATAAGTTCAGGACTTTCAAGGCTTTCACTTATGAGGGCAGTCTGTCCAATAATGATGTACTGTCTATCTTTAAGGATAGCCGCAGCAGGATATGGATCGGAACGAGCTATGGCCTTAACTGGATCGAGAATGCCGATGCCGGTGCCAGAGAGCCTGTATTCCAAAAATTGACGATCTCCAACGGGTTACCCAATAACACCATTCATGCGATCGAGGAGGATGGAACCGGGCATATCTGGGTAAGCACCAACCGCGGTTTGGCGAAGGTGAATGAGTCCGATCTTAAGGTTTCCTATTATCAGCAATCGGACGGGTTACAAAGCAATGAGTTTTGTGATGGTGCCGTATGGAAGGACAGCAACGACCATTTGTTCTTTGGGGGCACCTATGGATTTAACCAATTCCTACCGCAAAACATACGGGAGACAAGCTGGCGTCCCGATCTTCTCCTTTCCGGGATCCTGATGGGAGGTAAAACAACCGCGGAAAACGGGTTTATAAAAATGGAACCCGGGATAAACAAACCGCTTGATTTTTCCATCAGCCGGAAAGATAACTTTTTTGAATTGGATACAAAGGCTATCAGTTTTTTAAATGCCGATAAATGCGAATATGCCTACTACCTGGAAGGGTATGATAAATCCTGGCATTTCTCCGGCACCAGCGGTAAGATTGCCTACAGTAATATTCCCCCCGGCCGATACTCCCTGCAAATGAAGTGGTCTGATGGGGAAGGAAGCTGGACCCCTCAGGTTCCTTTACTGGTCCTGCATGTAAAACAGTATTTCTGGCTTACGCCTTATGCATTTTTGGTATATGCTTTATTGGTGTCCCTGATCATATACCTCTTATATACCTATCGAAAGAATAAACTGGAGATCAAACATCAGTTGGCTGTCGAGCATGTATTACGAACCAAAGAGGAGGAAATGCACCAGAACCGCCTCGCCTTTTTTACAAATATCGCCCATGAGCTGCAAACCCCCTTAACCCTGATCATGGGCTCGGCGGAACGTTTTTTGGACAGGTCCAAATCTACCCAACCCGCAAAAGAAAACAGGGAAAATCCCTATTTCCTTTCCGTTATTCATCAACAGGCTTCCCGGCTTACTTATCTGGTGAGACAATTGCTGGAATTCCGGAAAGGAGAAGCCGGGTTCTCCAAAAATCAATACAGTCACCTGAACATTTCCGAATTATTGCACAATCTTACCGGCCCCTTTATTCCCTTAAGCGAGCAAAACGGGATGCGTTACGTGATACAGATCCAACCTGATCTGATCGGATGGGTCGATAAGGATAAGGTGGAAAAGATCATTTTCAACCTGCTCTCCAATGCCTTCAAACATTCCGGTAAAAATGAAGAGATCCTTTTTTCGGCCGTCGGAAATAAGGGCAGCGGGGAATTGGAGATAGAAGTCGTTAATTCCGGGTCGAGCCTCCCGGTGGAGCTTACCGATAAATTATTCGATACTTTCTATGTGGCGAGCCAATATACACCCGGTATGGAGAAATTCGGGACCGGGATCGGGCTGGCTTTTACCAAACAAATGGTAATCTTATTGAATGGAAGGATCGAAGCGCAAAGTCAGCAAGAAGAGGAACGGGTCACTTTCCGTGTCTTTTTACCCCTGCCCCCAGCCGGATTACCGGAACCGGCAGCCGAATGGGCTGCGGAAACCGGCAGTACCCCTGCTGTTGTCATCAGTGACAAACCTTCTTATTTATACCAGACCATCACGGCTTACGATCAATCCGGTCATCACCAATCCGCGACGGACAATAATAAACGGGCCATTATTGAAAATTTGCAGGAAGAGGGTAAGAAAACCATTCTGATCGTAGAGGACGAACCGGATATCCGTTATCTTCTGAAAGATATTTTGAAAGATGATTATATCTTATATGAAGCGGAGGACGGATTAAAAGCCCTGGATCTGATTGGAAAGGTCCTTCCGGATCTCGTTATCTGCGATGTCATGATGCCAAATATGAATGGGTTGGAATTATGCAATAAGATGAAAAACACCCCGGCAACCTGCCAGATCCCTTTTATCGTTTTGTCAGCCAGGGGAAGTGAAGATCACCAGATGCAGGGATATGAAGTGGGGGCGGATGCCTATATGGCAAAGCCTTTTCATACTGCTCATCTTAAATTGCGGGTCCGCAAATTGCTGGAATACCGACAAAGACTTCATGACCTGTTTAAAAGCGATAAGGCTACGGATCAATTGGGCGAATCAGGTGGAATCACCCGTGATGATAAGGAGTTCCTGACCCGGTTGGTTCAGATGATCGAAGAACACCTGGATGAGCCTGATTTTAATGCTGCATGTATTGAGAAAAATATGAATATGAGTAAAATGCAGCTATTCAGAAAGTTAAAGACGATGACGGGGATGCCACCCGGTGAATTTATTAAGCATATCCGGTTAAAACATGCCGCACATTTACTGATTACCACTCATCATACGGTATCGGAGATCTTTTTCTCGACAGGATTCAATAATCAATCTTATTTTTTCCGCGAATTTAAAAAAAGATATAATAGTGCGCCTAATGAATATAGGGAGGCGCATACTTTAACTGGCACCACCTCAACCAAGGGCTAAAGGACTTTTTAGCGGATTAAAACGGGTTTATGGCTCCAAAATCCTTTTCCGGAAGCCTGAATGCAATCATAGTACAGCAATTTGTGACTATAGTGTAGGATCTAACCTGTTATGAAAGTTAGCTTTAGGGCTCTAAATTGCTGCATATGCCCCCAGGGAAAATGAGGATGTCCGTTTTACAGGTCTGCATGGTTATTTTATTTATCCTGACCATATTTAATTATACGGTTGCCCAATCCCAGCCTTTTGTTCAATCCCCATCCTCCCGATCCGCTGCTTTAAACCTGAAAGTCTCAGGGGATGCTCAAAAAGGATTTGAGGTCGACATTTATAATGACGGGCGATTGCTGGTTACTCATTCCTCTTCTTTTACCCTGCAACTCTTCAATACGGATCTGACTACTACGGCAAACCTCACCGGTTGGAAAGGGAAGAAATGGACAGGAGACAAAAATCGTATTGTTTTAACCGGAGACAGCTATATACCCGAATTTGACGCCAATCTTTCCATTAAGGTCATTTACGAGATCGTAAATCAACATACTCTTAAGAGGACCCTTTCCCTTTTTCAGCCATCCATGCCGGATATGTATTATATCCTGAAGGAAAAAGCCAGGCCTGCGGGTAAACCCCTTAAATATGTAACCTTCGAACAGGATAGTTTTCCCGGAGGTTTGATCCATGAAATGTATCCCGCTGCGGGTTGGGTCACCCAGGACAACCAGGCCGTGGGATTTTTAACCGATGCCGGCTATAAGAATCAATATACGCGGACGACCCGTCGTCGTTTCAGCGGAAGGGGCGGCGGGTTTACCGGAATGCGGAAATTGCCCGATCCCGCTCTTTTCTCCGTAGCTTCCCCTGCAGAAAGAAAGGAAGATAATGATTATGTCCAACTGACCTATGGAGAAATGTATAACCTGGATGCAGGAACCACCATCCCCTTACAACCGCTTACACCATGGCATAAGATTGGTCAGGCAGGAATGGAAGCAATAGCTCCCTTTAAGGACCAGCATGTATATACGATCTCTTTTTTGTGTAAAGGAAACCCCTCATTGGCGCTCAAACTCTTCCGGATCAGCAAGGGCCTTAAAACTGCCGAACTGGAGAACGGATTGAAATACATCGATAATTTTCCTGTGGTGGATACCACCTGGACCCTTTTCAAAGGAAGCATCTTCGTTCCCTATATCGAACAGGATAGTGTGTCTCTGTTCATCGGTCCTTCATCATCGGGGAAATTGCCGGAAACAACTTCTGGAATTTCGCAGTCGAAAATTGCTTCACCCCAGAAGGCGCCCGATCTGCAAATCAAAGACCTGAAAATCGAAGAACATATCCCGGCATCGGAACCCTACAATTTGCTGGCCATGGGCGAATGGACCGAAAAAACGGATTTTATTTTTGTCGAACCCTGGACCGGCCATCAACAATTTATGATCTCCGCCCAATCCAGGTTGGCTGAAGCCAAAGGGTTCAAAGGATCGCAGATCGAAAAAATGTTGTACGCCAATTTTAATATGCTCACCTGGATCACGACAGTAAACGATTTTACGCCTTTTAACGTACCGAATATGAATTATGCACCCGATATGTACAACCGGGATTCCTATTTCTCTACCGTCTCTACCTATAATAAGAAATTAAACCTGGCCATATGGGACCAGTGGGGTAAAACACAAACAGCGGCCGGCGGTATCGGCACCATCATTACACCGTATATGGGATCGGTAGAGGCGAAAGATAACGAGGCAACGATAGAATGGCTGATCTGGGCTTTGTTGAACAAACGTCGTTTTGGTGTCATCCTTCCGCAGGAAAAAATAAAAAAAGCGGTAGATTATGTACTGAATAAATTCGACTCGCTGGGTGACGGGATCTGCCGGTCTCATTTTCCCATGAGCCAGATCGATATAATAGACTACGATCCGAAAACGGACCGGCTGGCCGTCAACCAGGGCATGTTGGCCATTGCCTTAAGAACGATCCGGGAATTAGGATTTCCGGTAACGGAAGCGCATATCCAAAAAGCGGAAAATGGCTATCGCGCTTTTTACGACCCCAAAAGTAAACACCTGCTTTTCGACCGGAACTTCCCGGATATTATTTCCCTGACCGATCTCGAACCTGAATTTTTTTCGCTTTGGTTATTTAAACGACCCATCCTGACGGATTCGATGGTGACCAATCAGCTGGATCATTTCCCCTTGATGAATAAAGTTGCCGGTTCGCCGCATCCCGAATATGGAACCACTGCACCGATCTGTATCCGCGTCACCAGCGATCAGCAGGGATATGCTTATTTGAGCAGGGATTATCAACCCTTCGCCAAATTCGGTGAAGAAAATTATAGCGATGGGAGCAATGATGGGTTCTATTATAACGGTGGCAGCTGGATGCGGGCGGAATACTGCGCCTATGTCACGGGGCTAAGACATGGATGGAAAAAAGCCAGGCCGCTCATGGAGAACAGGATCTGGGCGGAGATCTATCTTCATCCGGAGTGGCCGTTCAGCAAAGAGTTCATTCCTACAAAATGGACAACGACGGATAGCTGGTGGCCTTCCACAAAAGGATTATGCTGGAATGTATTTATCCTAATGGCTGATGAAGTCGCCGGTTTGCGTACACCGGATATGGACCCGGATTATCATAACAGTAAAAATAATTAAATAGAAGAACTGTAAATAGGATTGACCAATAAATGCGATTGACAAAACGACTTATTTTTTAAACATTAATAATTTGCCATTATGAAAGTAAAACTGCTGCTGCTGGCTACTCTTCTTTTTCTTGTCTCCCCCTTGTTTGCAAGGGTATACTACCTGGATAACAAAATCCCCCCTTCAGACAGGAATAATCTGCCGGACAGGGAAATCACCGGAACCATAACGAATCAAAAGGGGGAACCCTTAAGCGGGGTAACGATCACCGTAACCGGTACAAAAAAAGCCACCGTTACAAATGATCTTGGAAAATTCCGTTTGTCCATTCCGGATGGAGGTGCCGTCAATCTCGAAATTTCTTATGTCGGTTACCAGAAACAAACGATTAAAACAGGAGACCGTACCGAAATCAGTATCGTAATGAACGAACTGGCCGGAGGCCTGAACGATGTGGTGGTGATCGGTTATACCACCCAAAAAAGGAAGGATCTGATCGGAGCCTTATCCGTAGTCGATGCCAAAAATATCAATGGCATTCCGGTAGGCGGAGTGGACCAGATACTTCAGGGAAAGGCTGCGGGGGTTGTGGTTACCCAGTCAACCGGCGCTCCCGGGGACCCCATCTCCATACGGATCAGGGGGATCGGTACCACCGGAAATAATGACCCTTTATATGTGATCGACGGGGTTCCCACCAAGGATGGGATCAACCAGATCTCTCCCAATGATGTAGAAAGTTTTACCATTTTAAAAGATGCCGCTTCCGCCTCCATTTATGGATCGAGGTCTTCCAACGGGGTAGTACTCATCACGACCAAAAGAGGAAGGAACGGAGCGCCCCGGTTCGGTGTTAGTGCTTATACCGGTGTTCAAACACCCGGGCATCTGATAAAAATGGCGAATACCAAACAATATGTGACGGCTTTTAATACGGCCGCTCTTAATGATGGCAGACCGCAGATCCCGTTGGGCATGCTGGATACCCTGCCGGATGTGAACTGGCAAAAAGAGGTGTTAAAATCCGCACCTATGACCAATGCACAAATTTCCGTGAGCGGCGGAAGCCCGAATACCACCTATACTTTATCGGCGTCCTATATAACGCAGAAAGGGATGATAATGAACTCGTCCAACGACCGGGCTAATGTACATACCTCGATCATCAGCAATGTTAGCCGGTTCGTTAAACTGGGCACGAATATCAACCTGGCCTATAATAAGAGAGGGCAGGTGGGAAGTTCGGGAGATGGGTATGGGGCAGGAAATCCGGGAGCCAGCATTATGCGGTATGCCTTATTCAGGACCCCTGCAACCCCGGTAAAAGATAAGAACGGGAATTATGTCGATCTGCCTAATCCTCCCTCTTTCTTCGGTGATGGTTACAACCCGGTAGGATTGGCCGCCAATACACATACCACTTATACGAATTACTCCATATTGGGGGATATTTACCTGGAAGTTACCCCGGTAAAACACCTGACCCTTAAATCCGATCTGGGAACCAATACCATTTTTACGGACTACAAACAATTCAACCCAACCTGGGGAACCCGCGCCATCAATGCTACCGGTTCGCTTGGGCAATCGAATGCCAATAATTTCAATTATAACTGGACCAATACGGCAACGTATAACTGGGAACTGGGCAAACATGCCGTGAATCTTTTAGGCGGTACGGAATTGATCTATAATGATCTCAAGGCCTTCTCCGGCTCGCAGCAGAATTATCCTAACCAGACTCCCAATTTTCAATACCTCGATAACGGGATCGGTACCTCTTTGGCGCCTTATGGATATGTAGGAGGTAATGAAACAAGTTCGGCCTTATTTTCGCTCTTCGGCAAGATCGGGTATCAATATGACGACAAATATCTGGCTTCCATTAGTATGCGCAGAGATGGCTCTTCCAGGCTCCAGGCTGATAACCGCTACGGGAATTTTGTATCCGGGGCCCTGGGCTGGAGGATCGATAAAGAAGCCTTTATGCAGGATTTCAGGGATGTTTCCCTGTTGAAACTCAGAGGGAGTATTGGACAGTTAGGCAACCAGGAAATATCGAATTACGGATATGTAACTACGGTAGGTCCGACCGGCAGTTATTCATTCGGTGGGGTCCTTGCCCCCGGAAGCACGATCGTGTCCAAAGGAAATCCCTTTATCCGTTGGGAAACCAGTACCCAGCAAGACCTTGGCCTGGATATGGGATTTTTTAAAAACGCACTGACGGTTACCGTGGATTATTACCATAAGACCACAGATGGAATGTTGCTGAATATACCTGCTCCCAGCAGTGGAGGCAGCGCCTCGAGCCCAACCGAAAATGCGGGTAAGGTAGTGAACAGCGGTTTCGAATTTGAAGCACGTTACCGGAAAAATATCGATAAAGACTGGAGTTTTGAAATAAGCGGTAACCTCGCCACGGTCAAAAACAAGATCATCTCCCTTGGCGGAGGAAAACCCATTCCCGGAGGCCGGATCGATGACAATATTTATGCTACCCTTGCCACAGAAGGACAGCCTATCGGCGAATTTTTTATGCTGCAGCAGGATGGTATCTTTCAAAATGCCAACCAGGTTTTCACCCACGCTTATCAAGGACCCGGAGTACAGGCAGGAGACGTGAAATACAAGGATCAGAATCACGATGGCGTGATCGATCAGAATGACCGTGTTTTTGTGGGAAGCCCTATTCCAAAATTCACGTATGGATTTACAGGAAACCTGACCTATAAAAATGTGGATCTGAGTCTGTTCTTCCAGGGTGTCCAGGGCAATAAGATCTATAACCAGATCAATACGGATATCGAAGGTTTTTACCGGTCCTTCAATATCACCGAAAGGATCGCCACCCAGAGCTGGCATGGTGAAGGAACCGGCAATGTTTTTCCGCGTTTGTCCTGGTCTTCGGCGCAGAATAACAAACAACCATCCACCCGATTCCTGGAAGATGGGTCCTATTTACGGTTAAAGAATCTGCAGATCGGATATACCGTAGGCGGAGGGGTTTTGTCGCATTTGAAAATGTCATCCGCCCGTTTCTTTATCAGCGTACAGAACGTATTTACCGTAACCAAATATACCGGGCTCGATCCTGAAATGGGGGTGAGCGCCAATTCGACCGGAGATGGTGTAAGAGCCGTAGGGATCGATTGGGGAACCTATCCTTCCTCCAGGACAATGACGATTGGAGCTAATTTAAATTTTTAATCTTTAATACATCACTTTATGCAATCAAAGATTAATGCATTCTATAAAAAGACCAATATGAATACCTATAAACAAATTGCCCTGGCCTTGCTTTCGGTTGCTGCCCTTGCGGGAACCGGATGTAAAAAACAACTGGACCAGCCTTTACGCGGTTATTATACTACGGATAATTTCTTTACCACCGATGCCAATGCACAATTTGCGGTGAATGCGGCTTATTCTCCGCTCATGTTCAGTTCCGGGACCGATAACCCGTTATGGGTAATGGGAGATGTAGCCTCCGACGATGCGATCAAAGGGGGAAATGATGGTGACCAGGCAGATTTCCAGTCGATCAACCAATTTAATATCCTGCCAACCAACTCCGCTGTCGAAGCGATCTGGCAACGGTATTACGACGGTGTGTTTAAATCCAACGTGGTCCTGGACGGGCTGACGAATAATACCGTCGTTTCGGATGCCGTTAAACGCTCCTCCATCGCCCAGGCCAAATTCCTGCGGGCCTATTATTATTTTATCCTTGCCACTACCTACGGAAATATTCCGCTTCGTCTGAAGGTGGAAACTCCTGACGAATTGCAAAAACCTGCTATCGCCCAGGATTCTATTTATCTTCAAATTGAAAAAGATGCCGCCGAAGCTCTTGCCGACCTGCCGGCTCCCTCTTCTTCCGTACCCTTGGGAATGGTGACAAAAGGATCGGCCTATGCCTTGCTGGCCAAGGTTTATTTATTCCATGCGAATCTGGCCAATCATTATCAGTTGTCCGCGCAAGCCGCGCAGAATGTGGAGAGTCTTGGATATTATAAACTGACCAATTTATACACGGACAATTTTAATGCCGATACTAAATTGAATACCGAGGCGATCTTTACCGTGAATCATTTGTCCGGCGGTCAGCAGAATGACCTGAATACCTTCTTTACTCCGCGTGACCGGGGGGGATGGGGATTTTTCTATCCTACCCAGGGCCTGGTGGATAATTTTGAAAAGGCGCCAACCGGTGAAGTCGATCCGAGACTGGACTATACCGTCGGAAGGGCAGGGGTGCCCTATTATGACCTGGGATGGGATCCAAGCTGGACGACCACCGGGTATCTCTGTAAAAAATGGATCCAGCCTTTGTCCGTCATTCCACAGAATAACCGGGGGCAGGGAAACCTGAATTATGAAGTTATCCGTTTGTCGGAATTGCTGCTGATCGAGGCCGAAGCGCTGAACGAGAACGGACAGAGCGGCGATGCCCTTATCCCGTTGAATAAGGTCCGCAAAAGAGCACGCGAATCTTATAAATATGATGCGTCCCTGACAGGATCCGGCAGCGTTCCTGCAGGTTTGTTGCCTGATATTGCCACTACGGACCAGGGACAGCTACGCGATGTGATCCGCAACGAACGGAGGAATGAACTCGCTCTCGAGTTCCACCGGTTCTACGATATCATCCGTTATGGACAGACCTATGCCAATACGGTGTTGAAAGCGGTTTCGCCGAACTTTGATTATTCCCGCAACAAATGGTTCCCTATCCCTCAATCCGAAAGGGACACGAACAAAAAACTGGGTCTTTAACAGGGTCTTTAATTTAAAAGCAACCCATTATTTGAGTAACCGATAAATTTTTAATTCATGCGTACGTATAATAAACATATTTTCCTTTACCTGCTGGCAGCCTGCCTGGTAACAGGATCTATTGTCTCCTGTAAGAAGAATGACAACCCCGCACCGAATTACAATGCGGACAAAACAAGGCTGAAAGCCGTTATCGATTCTTTAACCACGGTGTATACCAATTCCATCGAAGGGAACAAACCCGGTCAATATGTCCCGGGGGCCAGGACATTCCTGGACAGCGTGATCAACCTGGCTGCCCAGGTGAATACGGGAACTACGTTTACCCAGGAACAGGTTAATAATGCAGTTAGCAATCTGTTGCGGGCAGGAGGTAGTTTCAGTTCCCTGCAATTGCAGGATGTCTCACCGGAAAATTTAATGGGGTATTGGAAATGCAATGGTAATCCGAATGATTCCTCCGGCAACCAAAACGACGGCATGTATAAAACAAACTGGATGGGTTCCGATGCCACGCATGCCGTGGATGGAGCGACCCTGCCTCAGTTGGTGAACGATCGTTTCGGAAGACCAAATTCAGCCTTTTATTTTGCCAATGGTGCAACCATCGAAGTCCCATATAAAATAAATTTGAATCCCAAGAGCATGACGATCAGTCTCTGGCTGAAGACCGATGTACCCAGTACAGGCGGCGATTATATGTTTGCCCTCAACAGGTGGTGGGGATACAAACTGAATCTTCAGGGAAGCAATTTCCTTTATTTCACCGTTTACAAAGGAAACAGTAATTGGGCGCTTGACGATGACGGTGGCTCGCTCAGCACCGTTCCGCTCAGTACCTGGGTTCATGCCGCCGTGACTTTCGACAATGCGAACAGCATGGCCAAGTTCTATCTGAACGGTCTCCTGGTGCGGACCTGGCTGAACAAGACCGGCCCTCCGGCATCTGTCGATCCGTCCTATAACATTACGATCGGGAACGAATTGCCTAAGTCGAAATATAATCTGAATGATTCCAATCATCCCGATTATTTCTGGGGTCCGGATGGTTTTACCGGTTCGCTGGACGATATCCGTTTTTATAATGTTGCGTTATCGGATAAGGAAGTACTGTCTATTTACACCATAGAAAAGACCCTGTAACTTTTATCGTCGTATGCCAAAGAATAATTATTCAGGGAACTGTTCCAAACTATGGAACAGTTCCTTCCCGGTCTTGTGTTTGTTCCTTTTCATGATCTGCTCCTGCAGTAGTTCCTGCAGTAAAACAAAAGATAGTACTACTGCGCCTCCGGTTGTACCTCCGGTGATCAACCCCGTAAGGGGCACCTTGACCCTGGTGAACGAAGCTCATTTGGAGCACCTTACCGTACCTGTTATCTTCCCAAACGGGAATACGGCTTCGGGTATTTATATCTATGCCAATGCGCCATCCTACCTCCTTGCCGATGCGGCCGGGGAGGGTTTTACCTGTATTGACGATGTCGCCCGTGCTGCCCTGTTCTATCTGAGGAAACCCGGTTTTGCCACGGATACGGCTGTTCAGTCGAGGGCATATAACCTGATCCGTTTCGTCGTCAATATGCAATCGCCCAACGGGTATTTTTATAATTTTTTCCAGACAGGAAACACCATCAATACCACCGGAAGTACCAGTGTCAATTTGCCCAAATGGTGGTCCTGGCGGGCTTTGCAGGCACTTACGGAAGCCGGACCGCTCATACGGCCCAAAAATGCAATCCTGGCAGCTCAGATGGACGAGGCGATCGGGAAACTGATCGGCCGTATTCAGACCGACCTGGTCAATTTACCACAAACGACGGTAATGCAGAACGGGATAATCGTTCCGCAATGGCTTCCTGAAGGAGCGGATGCCGGCGCTACGTTGTTGCTGGGCCTGATTCCTTATGCACAGACCAGCGGGGATGCCCTTATAAAACAATACATCAAAAAACTTGCGGATGGGATCGTCCTTTCGCAGCAGGGAGATGCAGGCCATTTCCCCTATAGTTGTTTTCTTAGTTCCGGGACACTCTGGCATGCCTATGGAAGCGATCAGGCACATGCTCTTTTCCTGGTGAGTAAATTTCTGAATGATACATCCTATTCCAACCGGGCGCTGGCGGAAGTGGATCATTTTTATCCCTGGCTGCTGCAGAACGGATTCAAATATTCCTTTGAAATTGAGAATTCCAATGGATCCATTTCTGCGCAGAATATTCAAAATTATGAACAGATCGCCTATGGGGTAAGACCCTTCGTTTCTGCCGCAGTCGATGCTCTTGCCCTGACAAAGGATCTTAAGTATGCCGATCTCGCCGGTCAGCTCAGCGCGTGGTTCTTTCATAAGAACCCGGCACAGACCGTCATGTATGATTCCACTACAGGCCGTTGTTTCGATGCAATCAGTGCCGGAAATTTGGTCAACCGCAATGCTGGAGCCGAATCCTGTGTCGAAGCCTTGTTGACGATGCAGCTCGTGGAAGCCAATCCGGCGGTAAGGACAGCCTTGAATAAGTATAAATAAAAGTAATGATAAGTAACAGTATGCCTTATTGTATTTAATAAAATAACCGAATGACAGACATAGCCAAACGTTTTCCCGAAAATCCACTATTGTCTCCCGGCGATTTGAAAGCCAGCAGTGACGGTCTTCATATTGCCTGTCTGCTGAACCCGGGGGTTTTCCGGTTTGAGAATAAAACCTGGCTGATCGTGCGGGTGGCCGAAAGACCCCTTCAAAAAGACGGTTTTATATCTTTCCCGATCCTGACACCCAGGCATATTCAGATCATGGAGATTGCAAAAGACGATCCTGCGCTTGACGCTACCGATGCCAGGGTCATCAACTATAAAGGATCGGATTACCTGACGACCCTGTCGCACCTGCGTTTGCTCTGCAGTGATGATCAGGTTCATTTTTATGAGCCGGAAGGTTATCCTGCCCTGTACGGAGAAGGCATTCTTCAATCCTTCGGCGTGGAGGACTGCCGGGTCACTTTTTTGGAGGGGAAGTATTTCCTGACCTTTACGGCCGTATCCGATAAGGGAGTTGGCGTAGGTCTGCGGACAACTGCGAACTGGAAACAATTTGAGTCTCAGGGAATGATACTGCCTCCGCATAATAAAGACTGTGCCATTTTCGAAGATAGGATCGGCGGTCTGTATTATGCGTTACATCGTCCAAGCAGCGTTGATATAGGGGGCAATTATATATGGCTTGCCCAGTCACCGGACGGTATCCATTGGGGTAATCATAAATGCATCGTCAGGACCCGGGAATGTCGCTGGGACAGCGCACGGGTGGGGGCCGGGGCTGCACCGATCCGCACAGAAAAAGGCTGGCTGGAGATCTATCACGGCGCCAACGCCGAACACCAGTATTGTTTGGGCGCCTTCCTGCTTGACCTGGATGATCCTTCCCTTGTTATAGCCCGCACGGAAGAACCCATTATGATCCCTTCTGCTCCCTATGAATTGAGCGGATTTTTCGGGAATGTGGTTTTTACCAACGGTCATGTCGTCGGCCCGGATGGAGACACCCTCACCGTTTATTATGGGGCTTCCGACGAATTTGTCTGCGGGGCCCATTTTTCGATCAAAGAGATTTGTTCATACTTAAAACCTGGTCATGCTCAATAATCTGAAAAAGGAAGTAGATCATTTTAAAAGCCAGCCCCACAATTTTCGTATCCTTATTTTGACCAACCTGGTGTATGCGCTGGTATTACCTGTTATCGATATTTTCGTAGCGGCTTATGTCATGCGAAGCTCCAACGATCCGAATAAGGTCGTTATCTATCAATTGACGATCTATACGGGAATTCCCCTGACTTTTCTCTTAAACGGTTTTTTATTAAAACGGTTTAATATCCGAAAACTATATTCTGCAGGGATGATGCTCAGCGGAGTGTCGATGATGATCATGATGAATCTGAAATCCCTTGACCTCACCGGAATCGGGATAGCAGGGATCACTATGGGCATGTCCTTCGGTTTTTACTGGGCAAACCGCGACTATCTGGCGCTGGCGATCACCAATGACGGGAACCGTAATTATTATTACGGGCTGGAAACTTTTTTCTACACTATCATTGCTGTGGTGGTGCCGGTAGCTATCGGCTGGTTCCTCGAAACAGGCGGCGGAGGAGGTGGTGGAGACAGCCAGGTGCATGGAGCTTACCTGATGATCACCGGGGCGGTCTTTATTATAACGATCCTGGCTTCGGTAGTTTGTTTCAGAGGGACATTTAAAAACCCGGAACAAAAGAAATTCATTTTTTTTAAGTTTCACCCCTTATGGTATAAACTGCTTTTTCTTGCTTTGTTAAAAGGGTTGGCCCAGGGATTTCTGGTAACTGCCCCCGCTATGCTTATTATGTTATTGTTAGGTAAAGAAGGCGCTTTAGGTACGGCGCAATCCATCGGCGCTATTATAGCGGCTATCCTGATGTATATAATCGGCCGGGTTTCCAAACCAGGACACCGCATAAAGATCTTTGCCGCAGGTCTTATCCTGTTTGCCCTGGCAGCCATTGCCAACGGGATCCTTTTTAACCAGACAGGCGTCATCCTGTTCATGCTTTTTCTGCTGATTGCCAAACCCCTGATGGATCTTGCTTATTTCCCCATCCAGTTCCAGGTGATCGATATCGTTTCGAAAATTGAGAACAGGGGTGAGTTCGCCTATATTCTGAACCACGAGGCGGGATTATATGTTGGACGGTTCCTGGGCGCCGGCACTTTCCTCGTACTGGCCTATACGATCTCTACGGAGATCGCCCTGCGGTATGCGATCATTATTATTGCCGTTTTCCAGTTGAGTTCTATATTCGTTGCGGGTAAGATCATCCGCCAGGGAAAAACGCTTACCGGTGAACAAGGTGATACCGCCGGTTCAGCAGGGGTTTCTGAATTAAAAGTGGAGCATGAGGTTGTACTTCGGGGGGAGATTTGATTATTTGAAACGATTGTTGGCTTGGCGTATCCTGTGTAGAAGAAGGCATAAGTTAAAATTGCAAGTGAATAACATAAATATTTTCCAGATGAAGCGAATGTTGATTGGTTCTTATGGTTGTCTGTTGTTCTCATTTTTATCCGTAATTGTGACCCTACCCGTTAGGGCTCAGGTCCGGCAGCAGGATCTGCCCCGGGTGGATCAGATGTCTGATTTACCAAGGCCTTTACAAATTATCGATTACCGGAAACTAGCCCTTCGTTTTGACAGCACTGTATATGACTTTAAGGCAAAAGGAAAATTCTGGCCCCTTATCTGGATGGACAGCAGCAACAGGAATTTTCCACAGCCGGTTGCCGGGATCTATACGGCCATCGGCGATACGCGGCAGGGACCGGCAAATAATAAAGGCATTTTTCATGAAGCCCTGGCATCGATGGGCGCCGTTTTGGGAGCGACCCTGGTGGGTATCGATAAAAGCAATCAAAAGGGACTGAATTATGTGGGGATGCTGAAGAATTATTTTAATAAGGAAACCGGTTGGGATATCATGATGAATAATACCTGCCCGGAGGTAGCCCTGCTTGGAGGAGGTTATGGCCGTGACTGGTGGTATGATGTTTATCCCAATGTGCTGTTCTATGCCATTTGTGATTTATATCCTGATCAACCGGGTTTTACGGAGATCGCCAGGAGCATCGCCGATAAATTTTACCAGGCCGATTCCGTCCTGAACGGAAATTATGATTATTCCTATTTCGATTACGGCAAAATGAAACCCATGAAAACGGCTATCTGTGCACAGCCCGACGCTGCTGCCGGGCATGCATGGGTGCTGTACTGCGCCTATAAAAAGTTCGGGGATCCCCGTTATTTAAAAGGGGCCCTCAGTGCACTGACTGCTCTGGAAGCACAGAAAACAAATCCTACTTATGAAGTGCTGATGCCCTTTGGCGCCTATTTGGCGGCACGGATCAACGCCGAGCAGGGGATGAATTTTGACGTTCGGAAGATGCTGGGTTTTTCTTTCGACGGAACGCCTGTTTGCCGGGAAGGATGGGGTGTATTGGTTGGTAACTGGAATGGATTTGACATTTCCGGTATTGTCGGGAGTACCGTCGATCATGGAGGATACGGATTTTTAATGAACACCTATGATGCAGCCCTGCCGCTGATCCCACTGGTCCGTTATGATCCTTCCTTTGCGAATGCTATCGGGAAATGGATGCTCCACGCTGCCAATGCAGCCCGTTTGTTTTATCCTCAGTATATGCCGGCAGATCACCAGACCATACCTCAGCTTGCCTCCGTTACCAAAGGAGTGATCGGGTATGAAGGGATGATCCGCCGTTCTTCTTACCCGCCATACGAACATTTGAACGGGCCTGTTGCACAGGGGGATGGTCCGCTTTGGGTACCAGCACCGGGCAAAAATCCGGAGGAATCCCAATTCAGTGTGTATGGAAGCGCACACGCTGGAATTTTCGGACGTATCATCCGTCCAACGGCAATAACCGGGATCCTGCAACTGGACCTGCTGGCTACTGATTTTTATCATGATAAGGCCTTTCCTACTTATCTGTACTATAATCCCTATGGAGAAACGAAAACGATCTCTTTCCAGCCTGAGAAAGGCGGGACTTTCGATCTGTACAATACGGTAACCGGTACTTTTCTTGCCAGGAAAGTAGGCGCTAAGGCTAATCTTAAATTAGCTCCTTACCAGGAGGCCGTAATCGTATGTGTTCCTTCTGCAGGGAAACAGACCTATGAAGGCAATAAGCTGCTCGTTAACGGAATTGTTATAGATTTTAAGAGAATTCGAAAAGAATAAAATGGGAGAGAAATAAAATGGAGTTAATAAAAAATGGCCCGGCGGAAGCCGGGCCATTTTTTATTTGATCATATTCAGATATCTGCCCATCCAGTAGGGAAGGAGCCAGAAGACCGGGTCCTTTTCCATATCCGGTCCCCCATCGATGGCTTCCCACGGGTTCCGGTCCCAGCGGACAACCGCGCGGATACTGGCCGGAGGCAATTCGCTGACCTGCCTGCCGTCCAAAACCGGTGCGTGGACTATTCTGACATCTTCGCGGTTGGTATGGTCTACTATCCAGCAGACCAGGTCCAATGGCGTATCCCGCAGAAATTCCACGGATGCGGGAAGTTCTTCTTTTTGATGGGTAGCATAGGAATACAGGAAATTGACCAGTGGATTTTTATCACCTCTCCGCCGGGCCATCCAGATTCCCGATTGCTCCATATAAAAAGCAAGGAGTTGGGGATCCTTTTCGCAGGTAAGGAATATGGGGAACAGATAGGCCTGCATGATCATATCGTAATATATATACCAGGCTGGATTTTGTTGAGTGACCTTTGCCATATTCTCCAGGTAATGTTCCTGGTTGATCAGTTTCAGATAATTTTCCTGGTACTTCTTATTGCCGGTCATATAGAAGGCCAGTTTCAGAAAGGCAAGAATTTCCATCGAATTGCCATAGCGGTCCGGGGCCCATTCCGGGTCACGGTTCAGGGAATTGGGGGACCAAACCGACCAGCGGGTATGCGTACCGTCGATGTCCATCATGGCAAAATTGTTGGCAATAACATGATCCAATAAAAGGGACACGTGTTCCCGCACGACCTTTTTCTCTTCTTCGTCCGCTGCCAGCTGATAATAATAAAAATAGCCCAGCATATGACCGCACCATTCATCACTGCTGGCATCACCCTTCCATAGCCATTGTCCGTCCTGGGATTTTCGCCACCGTACTTCCACCGGTTTGAAACGGGGTTCTTTTACCAGTTCATCTGCCTTTTCTTTTTCGGTGTAGGTACGGTTGCCGTCATGGACTTTATTCTCCCAAGCAAGGGGTACGATGGAGCGGGCAAAATAACCATCTCCGTTAGTTACTTCCTGCAGCATTTTTAGAAAGTGAAACCCTTTTTTTGCTTTTTCGCGTGCATCGGCAGATTTGGTCACCGCATACCGGAAACTTTCCATCGCCAGGTAATTACCTCCGAATTCTCCATCGTTATCGTCATCCTCTGCCTCCCAGGTACTGGTATCGCCGGGATTGGGCAAACGGCAGGCTCCGGCGCTCCAGGGTTTGCGTATATGTCTTTTCATCAGCACATCATAGAAGTATTCCTGTTTGGCATCCAGGGTCATTTTTCTTTTTTTGATGGCGCTCACACCTTTGGCTGTAGCTATCCAGGCATTACCTTCCCCATCAAAGGTGATCGCGTTGACATGATCGTCCAGCAGCCAGCGGCGACTGAAACGGAGTGAATGAGAACCATTCCGGAGATACCGGACTACGCCCACTTCGGTTCCGATCCACATGGTCCCGTCCGTAGCCTGCTCCACGCTGGTGACATGGATGGATGGACAACCTTCCTGCGGACGGATCACTCTTACCTTCAGGTTATCCTTTAAGATGGTAACACCACCTAATCCTCCCGCCCAAATCTTTCCGTCATTATCAAGGGCCACCCCCTTTATATATGCGCTTAATAAAACATCGGTTTTCTGAAAGTATTCCGTCCCTTTCGCCGTACAATGATATAAGCCGACATCGGAAGCTACCCAGATGCCTCCCTTGCCATCCGTAATGACTTTACGGACCGAACGGGCAATGGGATAGTCTTTTTTCACGAACGCACCACCGGTATATAGCCATATACCATCCGGACCGACGGCATAAACGCCTTCTTTTGCCGCGCAAAGGGTGGATATCGGCCCTGAAGTTCCGGGAATAGCTTTTAGCTGCCCGTTCTTCCAGGTATAGACGCCATTCCATACCCCCATCCAAACTACATCTTCTCCGTCCGCCGCTACGGCAAAGGCCGGCCCTTTTTCCGCTTCGGGAAAAAAACTGGTCCACTCCGCCTGACCGTTCTTTTTCATATAGATACCTGCGGCCGTAGCCACCCATACATTCGACGACTTGTCTACCGCAA
Organism: Flavitalea flava; assembly: GCF_054461575.1. NCBI lineage: Bacteria > Pseudomonadati > Bacteroidota > Chitinophagia > Chitinophagales > Chitinophagaceae > Flavitalea > Flavitalea flava. The sequence goes on along the minus strand of NZ_JBTLQH010000015.1, from coordinate 36,009 downwards.
TACTTCTCGCCTCGTTCTCTTCGGGGCTTTTGCCAACCGGGTATGCTTCGTGATATTCCTGCCAGAAGGGTTCATCGTTGACCTGGGTAATATTGCTGCCCCGGGCCATTGCGCCTGCCTGGAGACTATTGTCAATCTTCCCCGGGAGGGTCTGGGCGACGCCAGCCCGCAGCAGGAGGGAAAAGAAAATAAAAAAAACCGGATACTTCATAATCGAATATTTCAAGAGTGGATACTTCATAATTGTGGATACTTCATAATGGGAGAGCTTGGGAGTTTCTATTCTTAGATCTTTAAAAAAATCTTTTTCTTATAAAGAATGCAGATTGGTATAAAACAAAGCAGGCAGAAGGAAATTGCATAGAAAAAGGATAACAATTCCGGGGAAATACCGGTTTTGAGAAAGGTATCGATGATATGAGTTTTGGCACTGACTCCTTCTTTCCCTCCCCATTTCCAGGACAGCAGATCGTCGAAAACTTCCGCTACCAGGTAGGCGGCGATCGCATTGGATCCATAGATCACGGCAAACTTTGACCAGCGTTTATAGCCCAGGATATCTACCAGGAAATACAAAGAGGCGAGTATCATACAGGCCAGCCCCGTGGTATACAAAACAAAAGAACTGGTCCAGAGATTTTTGTTGATCGGAAAGAACCAATTCCAGCCATTGGCCAAGGCAAAGGAGATAAAACCGGTAAAAAACAACCAGATGACCTTCCGTTCTGAACTTTTATTGCTCAGGAACAGGTGGCCCACCAGCATACCGTTGATCCCCGTTACGATAGCAGGAAATGTACTCAGCACACCCTCCGGATCCCAACTGCCCTGCCAGAATCTTCCGGGAATAACGATAGCATCCAGCCAGGCCGCCAGATTTTTACCCGGCTCCAGGATCGGATATCCGTAACCGGGAACCGGTATCAATGTCATGACCATACAATAGCCAATAAGGATGATGGCCGCCAGTTTAACCTGGGTTTTCCAACCGGTGTACAGGAACAGAAATGAACAGGCGCAATAGACAATAGATATTCGTTGTAATACACCCGGAATACGGTATATGGAAAAATCAAAACTTGGCAGGATACTGAGGAATACTCCCAGTACAAAAAGAGTCAACGCCCTTCTGAGAATCTTCCGGATCATTTGCGTCTTCGGAACATTCTTTGCCAATTGCCTGGAATAAGACAAGGCAACGGAAGCACCCACCATGAATATAAACGATGGAAATACAAAATCGGTAGGAGTGATGCCGTTCCATTTGGCATGAAGCAGGGGAGCATAGGACCTTTCTTCAATCCCGGGATCGTTTACCGTGATCATCGTAGCAATAGTCAGCCCCCTGAATATATCCAGGGCCAGTAAACGCGAGCCCTTCTCCTGCGGCAAATTATGTACGGTTGCCTGTTGGGATCTTTCTTGTTGAATCTCTTGCATGTAGTAGTTTTTATTTTGCTGCTTGTCTGATAAGTCCTTCTATTCCACTAACCACTTGTAATTCACAACGTCCGCCCTGTTCCTTTGCCTGTCCCACCTGTTCAAGGGATTCTTTTAGCCAGGCCTCATTCCCCCTTTTTCCCTGCGCGATCTTATCCAAAGCTTCGAGTCCGCGCGAAGCGATCAGGGAAAGATGCTGGGATAAAGCAAGTCCTTCCCGGAGTATGGGCGAATTCCGTACGGTTAACAGGAAATGTGCATGGTTCTCCTTCCAAAGGGTCAATTGTTCGCGGATACTTTTTTCCAGGATATTTTTTGGACCGGGTAAGAGATTTGAAATATACGCCTTCACGTCCCGGTTGAACATCCTTGGAACAGGCTGATCGGGCAGGGCGACATCCGCCAGTTTGGTGTACGGGGAGAAGACAGTATACATCGTATCCCCCTGGTTGCGTTCATAGATCTTGAGCGGTTCCAATACGTCGACCAAAACTTTTACCGCCTGAATATCTTCCGAGTTGGCCAGTCTTCTCAACATGGGCTGCTGATAGGATTCATGCGTCAATCCCACCGCTTCCAGGTGAAGGCTCATAATATCCAGCCGCCGGTACATATCGTCCAGGTTGGTTACTTCCCTGGGAGACCATAACCGTTCCGCAATGGCGGCGGTACGGGGCCATATCCGGGAATCGACGGTTTCGGGTGTGATCAGTTCGCTCCACATGGTGGCTTCACCGCCCAGGATATTCGCGGTTTCGGTTTTGGTCAGGGACAGCCCGTCCGGAATCGGATCGTTCAGGTACAGGGTATCGGTATGCTGGACCAGGTCAATATAATAACCATTGGAAAGAATGGCCGGATAACCTTGTCTGACGGAAGAATAAAATGCTTCCTTTCCCCGCCAGGATTGAATGACAATATCTTTCGGCACTCCGGGCTGCAGGATCTCGTCCCAACCCATCATCTTTTTTCCGTGTTTTTTTATGATGGGCAGCAAATGCCGGTTGAATTCGGTTTGAAGATCAATATAATTCTTCATTCCCTTTGCCTTCATATAGGCCTTGATATGCGGTGTCTTTTCCCAATCCTTCCCGGTATTCTCATCACCTCCGATATGGAAATAATCATCCGGGAACAAGGCCGTCATTTCGGCAAATAACCGATCCAGAAAAGGAAGTACTTTTTCATTGGTAGGGTCCATGACCGGATCGAAAACACCAAAATAACGCTGCAGGGTATAATTCTTTTTTACGCTGGCTAATTCCGGGAAGGCGACAAGGATCGCCGTCGTATGTGCCGGGACCACGAATTCCGGAACGATCCGGATACCCCGCTGCCCCGCATAAGCGACGATGGCATGAATATCACTTTGGGTATAATATTTTCCATCGGAAGCCGTACGTTGCAACTGCGGAAATACTTTCGATTCGACCCTGAAACCCTGGTCATTGGACAAATGCAAATGCAGGACATTCATTTTTGACGCAGCCATTCCATCCAGCGTTCTTTTTATGACGTCCACCGGCATAAAATGGAGCGCTACATCGAGGAGCAAACCCCTCCAGGCAAATCTTGGTGCATCCCGGATGATCAACCCCGGAAAATAATAACCACCCTCATCCACACTTATCAGCTGTAACAAGGTCTCCAGCCCGTGTATGGCTCCAAGGTCCGTTTCGGCATCGATCACTGCCTGTTCAGCTGTTATGGTGATCGCGTATTGCTCATTCTCTTTTATGGTCAGTTTGCCCGGGCGCCTGACGTTGATACGCAATGGGGCTGAAGGATCATTGTCCTGTGGTCCGAGATAACCCTGTTTATCCAGGAAGAATCCTGTTTTTTCTCCCACCCTGCGTATAAAACGGCTGGCTTCCGCAAAGAGACGGCGATCGGGATTACCAGATACGGCAACCCTGAATTTTTCCGTAATCGCCATCCGGTGCCCGTTGGTCTGTAAGGATTGCGGAACCGGCATCAGATCATGGGTACGGTTAACCCCGGAAGAATATTCGGAGGCAGACTCTCCGTTGGTTACCGGTAATCCCTGGGCAAAGGGATGCAGATAATTAACGAGGACAACGGTAATCAGTAGAAATTTTTTCACGATATTATTTTTTTTGATTCCTGATCAGCCAGACTTCGGCTACCCGGGATTGCTGCCGCCAGTTAAGCTTTTCTTCATCGATCTCATCCCAGGTTAGGAGCAATTTACCATGAGGTATCAGCGCTGCGGGAACCGGGAACTCTTTTATTTCTCCAATTTCTTTTCCATATAACGTAGGAGATAGTCTTTTCCCATTGGCCTTTAACAGCGATTCCCCCTTGCCGGTGATCCGGATGGTATATTCGTATTTTCCCGTTGAGTCAAGACCGTGATATTCCATACCCAGCGGCCAACGCATATCCGTCATCCAGGAAAGGCGTTTGCGGCTGAATCCATCCTGCCACCATTCGAACCAGGGCGTATAATCGCCTTTTCGCTGCAAGGGATCCGTTATCCAGCTTTCCCCTCTCAGTACATGGGGTGATAAGGAAACATTTCCTACATCATCATAAGAACTTCCGGGACCGGGGTTCTCCCACCGGGCGATCGTTTCCAGGGCTTTGCTCTTTTCTGTTTCCGGTAATGATCCGATCTTTTTGAATTCATCTTCGATCCACCAACGGTTATTAAGCGGTCTGTCGATGAAATCGAGCACTGCTCCTCTTTCTTCCCCGGAGGCCTGGTATTTTTTAACGCTGGTTTGCAGACTGATGGATTGGTATAAGGCGGCACAGAGGTCGATGACCTTTTGCCGCCATTCCGGGTGTACGGGCTCGGTTTCGGTTTTTTGCAATATACTTAAGGCCTTCGCCATGGCCTGATCCGGTGAAAGCATTGGTTTGGTTCCGGGTTGGATAGTTGTTTGGACTGCCTGCAACATGACCTCGTTCGCCTCTTTTTCCAGTTGGGTCTCGTAAATGAACCTGCTACGGGAATAGGCATCATAATAGGCCCGCAGTAAATACATCTGCCATCGCCAGTTCCCGGATAGCTCCGGATTTTTTTCTTCCATGTCCTTCCATGTCTGCAGGGTAGAGACAATTCCTCCGTTGGCGACGATAGGACCTTCCCAATTCTTCTCCAGGGCTAATATTCCGTCAGCTCCTTGATCAGTAACAGGGCTGCCGAAGAAAAAATTTGCATATTCTTTCAGGGTTTCCCTTTCTGATACGTTGGGATCCCAGGCCAGCCGGGTCCAGGTGATCTTATTGACATCGTCATGCACTCCGTCGGAATAGGAAATGAAACCGTCGATATAGGGCTGCAACGCCTTGTATATGGCCGAATAATGATAGGGGCGGGGATTGACCGACTCCCTGCCCAGGGTGAGGTTAAAGGCAGGGTCCCACCAGGGGATCGGGAATTCACAACGCACATTATGGGTAAGATCGGGATAATAACGCAGCCGGTAATTAGCCGGTAAGGCGGCCCTGGTCTCTTCCGCATTTGGACTACTGGGACCTGAAATCAATCCTCCCAGCCATGTCGGTTTTTCTTTTTGAATGTACGCATAGACTATTTTGTTCTGTGCGGGAGTATAGCCTTGCAGGGACAGCCAGGTAGAGCCCTCCGGATGATATTTCTTTAATATCCCACCCAGGTCTTTTAATAAAGGAAGGACCTGTTCCGGCGGGTTATCTCCGGGATCTCCTCCCGGAAAGAAAACCCCGTTGATGCGGACCGAATATTTACAAATGTTTTCGAAGGTGTCGATATACCGTTTGCGTTTGGCCGGATCTTTCAGATCGAACTGCGCCGGGATCCACATCCAATAATCGATGTCGTACTTCTGACAGATCTCACTCATACGCATATTCATTTCGGCCAAGGGCATTTTGAAATGAGGGCTGGGTTTTTCATCGAAGATGGGGATTGATTCAATGCTGTTGCTTCCGAAAATGACCAGCTCGCGGATATATTGTTCGAACTGGGCCGCGGTCCAGCCATCATAAGAGTTGGCCGTATTGCGGTAACCCAGTTGATGTCCTCTTATGGGTTTGTCAGGGCTTTCAGCCAGCGCTAATCCTTCCGCCAGGTTGATGCTGCCTTTGTTGTATTGCATGATCCGCAGCAGTTTTCCTGCACCGAAAAGTACACCCCGGCCATCTATCCCTTCCACCAGGATAATGGTTCTTCCTTCTTTAGTTTGTGCACCGATCCGGAACGATTCAGGAACGGAAGGCAAGGCGGGCAGTCCTGCGAAAGAAGCAGGATCTATTGCCGGGCCGGAACCGGCTGAATTTTTAGCGGATTTTTTTTTGCCGGAACTTTCTTTTACAGAAGATTTTCTTAGAATAATGACATCGCCTTGGACTGGCCAGGTACCGGATACTTCCCATTTCAGGCCGGTTCTTTTTTCTACTTCTTCCGAAAGTATGGTGGCTGCCGTTTTTTCACCATTCGACAAACCGGACCCTCCGGTAAAGATCGTTGCCTGGTGTAAGGTCCGCCCGGGAGCAGGCGAATGATCCGAAAACAGTGGCTGGGCCTGTACGGCAAGCGGAACCAATCCTGTTAACCAACAGGAAAGGATGAAGAAAATCGGACGGATGGGGAAGGTAAACTTCATAAGGCGATCTTATTTATTGGTAATCTTAGCAGATGTTAAAAATAGAAGCTGCCCTTTTTGGGGACAGCTTCTGGTATGTAACTGGGTGTTTAGGGGTAAAACTAATCTATTTTTCGTCTACCAGGGGTTGCCCGTTCCCTGTAATAACCAGAATTTTGACCAGGAACTGTTGTTACCATCCGTTCCATTAAAACTGGCGGAAGGTACGAGCTGATCAATTGCTGCCTGTGAGTTCACAGGATTATTTTGCAGTTCCGAATTAAAATAGGCGAAGCGTAATGGGACAGCAGCACGGGACGATCCCCATCCTGCGTGTAAAACAGGGAATCCTGTCCTTCTCCAGTCCATGAAGGATTCGTTGGAAGCCTGCCAGGAGGCGATCCATTTTTGTTCGATGATCTGCTGCAAGGTCCCGTTGTATGCTACTAAAGGCTGAGCGATATAGGTTCCATAATCTTTTACGCATCCGGCATAACCGTTCACATCCCCCTGATAAGTAGAAAATACCTGCCAGAGATCGAAGGAGGCCTGGATACCTTTATTATACCAGTCTGAAGCCGATCCGCCGACATTCCATCCGTTGAGCGCCGCTTCGGCCAGATCAAAACAGATCTCGTTGTAGGAAGCAACGCGCTGTTTCAGCAAGGGTCCGCTGGGGTTATCATAAATATCCCTTCTCAAAAAAGAAACAAAATTGCTTTTTGAAGTGGATTGTGTACCGGCACCGTTGATATTATATGCAAAATCATTAGGAGAATAGCTGATGGGAATACCGACATAAACAGGCGAGGTATCGAAGAAATTCCAGACATTGGCGAGGGGAACTCCAAAAGGCCTGTCTACCTGGTAGGTATCGATATTAAACTCCTTGAAATGGGCCTTTAAAGCAGCCTTGGGATTGATATACCGGATACCTCCCGAATTGAACGTGAGTGTGGAGTCATCCAATGGACCGAATTTGCTGGCATCGACTATCGAAGGTGTGACGACGGGTTCGGCCATGATCACGATACGGGGATCTTTTAATTTATCCAGGAATTTTACCAGGGTGGCGCACATTTTATTATGGGAAAAATTGGCGTCATCATGGTAGGTAGAGGCTTTCTGATAAGAGCTGTTGGCGTCAACACCCGGGAAAGCAAAAACGCAATCGTCATCGTTGCTGGTAAATACTTTTGCCGCAACCGCCTCTACATCGGCCTGTACATTTCTTTTGGCGGATATACGCATATAATAACGGAGCAGGAGAGAATTGGCAAATTTTGTCCATTTCTCCGGATCGCCGCCATAAAATACATCCGAACTTGTCGTTACCGAAGTAATTTCCGGATGATCTCCGGTAGTTCCGGAAAGTAAAGGCAGGGATGCTTTCAGATCGGCAATAACGCTGTCATAGATCTGCTCCTGTTTGTCAAAAACGGGAGTTTGATTCACTGCTCCATCCTGGTCGCCATTTAATGCTTTAGAAGCTGGTGCATCGCCCCAGAAGTCTGCAATGGTTCCAAAATTGAAGGCCCGCATGATCAACGCAACTCCCTGGTGGAATGCCCATTTATTGGACACGGCTTTGGAAAGTAATAATTTATTGTCTCTTAGTCTTCCATAATTATTTTGCCAGTCAACAGGATCCCAATAATAACCGCTATAGGTGTTTCCAAAAGCATCCTGGTAGGTTTGCTGCATCGCTCCCGACATATTGCCTGAGCCCAAATTGCCATATTCCTTGGCCGTTTGCGTTAATACATTCGCCATCAGGTAATCCGGCGCTGCATCTGCAGGAGTAATATTATTCGGGTCCGTATTCAGTGTCGTGAATTTCTGGCAAGAACCAAGAAAAAGCGTCGTTACAAGAAAAGCACCCGCTATTTTATATAATCGTTTCATATTTTTTATTTAAAATACCCTAGTTATTAAAATTAGAGGCGAACGGCCAGTTTAACACCCATTGGAATTGTCCATGGTGTTATATTATAACGTTCAATCCCTTGTCTGAACTGGGAACCATTTCCTTGCGTATCGCCCCTCATCTGGAAGGCCTGTTCCGGATCGATCCCTGCTTTAGATTTTGTCCAGAGGATGATATTCCTGGTATAAAGTCCCAGGGACATACCCTGTAATCTCAGTGCGGTCGACCAGCTCCTGGGCAATTCGCAATTGATCGTGAGTTCTCTCAATTTAATATAGGAAGCATCGAACATGCTCATACGTGCAAAATTCCATCCTGCAGTGACTGCATCTTCATAACTATCCAGTTTGGTTAAGTTCATATCACCGAGATTCTCTACATATCCGCCACTGCCATCATCATATACGCCGGGGAAGAAGGCTCCGTCATTGATAGTTATATTTCCATTGGCGGTGTAAGGGAATCCGCCTTTTTCGGTGGTCGGTCCTCCGACCAGCTTGAATTGTTGTAAGCCCTGGAATTTGATATACTTACCCGGGTTGGATTTTAAGAAACCCGGTATATCGTTCTTATTACCTGCAGGGATCGGAATTCCCATATTGGTTTGTCTGGCCATAGCCGCATCGGATTGCATGTACCGGTAAGTCTGGGAGAAGAAGGTTCCACCCAACCGCATGTCAAAACTTGCCGTAAGGGTCAGCATCTTCCAGGTTACGGAGGTCTGCATGCCCATCAACAATTTAGGGTTAAAATTCCCTACCACTTCTTTGTGGTTAAAGTCTCCGTTCCCTACTTTCTGGTATTGACCCCCGTTGTCCAGCAGAGGATAACCATAATAAGGAGATGCTTTATCAGTTACGGTAGCCACCATGTTGTCCCATAACTGACCGATCTTTCCATCGCTGATAACCGGTGATCCGTCGGCATGAAACTGGTTGGGAATAGCTTGTCCCTTAGCATAAGTCCAGGTTCCGCTGCGGCCATCATCCCAGAATTCATAATAAGGAACCCCGGGAGCCAATGACATGACATAAGAATTATTCTTCGTGTAATTAACACTCATATTCCAGGTCCAGTCTTTAGTTTGAAGGATAGTTCCTCCTATCGTTAATTCCAGGCCCTGGCTACGCACCAGCCCGGCATTGATCTGTCTGTTGGTATAACCAGATGAAGAAGGAGTGTTTATCCCGAGGATCTGATTCTTGTTATCCGAACGGTATACGGTTCCTTCAAAACGTAAACGGTTATGCAAAAAGGCCAATTCCAGTCCTATTTCTGAAGAAATGGCTCTTTCCGGTTTCAGGCCCGGGTTCTTGAGGACCTGATTGGTTCCTTCGGTAGTGATGCCGCCGAAACTTCCGATACCTACCGTTCCGTAAAGATTATAGGGGTCGGTATCCTTACCCACGCTGGCATAACCTCCGCGTAATTTGACCATATCCACAGCCGCCCCGAAATTGATCATTTTGTTCAATAACAAACTGAGCGATGCGGATGGGTAGAGATATGAATAATTGGCCGTGGGTAATGTACTGGACCAGTCGTTCCTGGCGGTCAGATCCAGATAAGCCAAGTCTTTATAGCCTAATGAAGTGGTGGCATAAAGGCTGTAAATGGCTTTTTGGTTATAATCGGATGCCGCCCTCAGATCGGTCTGTGCGATATTCGATACATTAAAGAATTCAGGAGCGATGATCCCTGCTCCGGATTGGGAAAAGGTCTGGAGATTGGATCCATATACATATTGGAGATTTCCACCGCCGGACACCGAGAAATTAAAATCAGAAACAGTATTCTTGTAGGTTACCAGGAAGTCGGTATTGCTTTCGGTGTTGAATATTTTCTGAATACCGTAATAACCATTCAGTTCTCCATTGTAACTCTTGGAGATCTTCGTTTCCCGGGATTCGTTCAGCATGTCCTGGGAATAACGGACAAAAGCACTGACATGGGGGCTGAACTGGTAATCCATCTTTACGTTGCCAAAAAGACGGTTGCGTAAAAAACTATTCTTGACCTGATTGAGGGTGAACCAGGGATTGTTATCAAAATCCCCGGATGCGGGATCGGGAACATCTGGTGCCTCATCGACTCCTACCGGCGGTAGGGCTTTTCTTTGCTGGATCCCGGGCGTCAGCCAATAGTTCTTCAGCAGTCGGATATCCACGCTGGGAGAAAGATAAGCGACATTTTTTAAAACACCTCCGTCGTTACCGGCAACCACATTATCCGAATTGGTCCTGGTATAATTGATAGAAGCAGTGATCCTGAAATCCTTATTCATCTTATGCTCCACATTCAGGGCGAAGTTGTGACGATTCAAACCGGTCGTAGGAATGATGCCTTTATTCTGGGTATTGGTGTAAGCCAGACGATAATTATCCTTTTCGGAAGCATTTTCAATGGAGAAACTATTGGCTGAAGTAAGACCCGTCTGCACAAAGTTCTTTAAGTTATTGTGACTGACCAGATCCTGTTCGGTATAGGTTCCATCCGTATTTAATTTGCTGTTCCACTGAATAGCCTTGATCCCCTGGTTCAGCGGAGTACCGAAACGGTAGGTATTGGTACCGGCCAGATCCACGATCTGCCCGTTCCAGCTGTTAAAACCGTTGGCTGTCGTATAAGGGTCCGTACCGACCGTATACTCCTGGTTGGTAGGCAGATACTTATAAGGTATGGCTACTTCCGTATTGGAGCTGACGGTAATTCCCAATCCTTTTGCTTTTTTCCCTGATTTGGTGGTGATGAGCACCACTCCGTTACCGGCGCGGGAGCCATAAAGCGCCGCTGCGCTTGGCCCTTTCAGGATGGATACGCTCTCGATATCATTGGGATTGATGTCGGACATGGCATTTCCATAATCCACATCATTATCTCCGCCTTTATTAGTACCGATATTACTGAGAGAGTTTTTAACCGGAACTCCATCTACTACAAATAAAGGTTGGTTGTCGCTGTTCAGCGAGCGGATACCGCGAATTACTACACTTACAGATGCGGTAGGAGAACTTCCGGTCGAACTGATCGAAACTCCGGATACTTTTCCTGCCATGGCGTTCAGTACATTGGTCTGAGCAACACGGTTCATATCCTCCCCTTTTATTTCTCCAACGGAATAACCCAGGGATCTTTTGGCCCGGGTAATACCAAGGGCTGTTACCACCACGCTGGACAGTTCGTCGCTGCTACCGGCTTCGAGGGTAATACTGAACTCTGTACGTCCGTTGATAGATACTTCGGTAGTTTTATAGCCAATGGAAGAGAAGAGCAGGATGGCCTTTGGCCCGGAAACGGTTAGTGTGAAACTACCGTCCGCGTCTGTTGTAGTTGCTTTTGTTCTACCCTTTTCCATAACTGTCACTCCTGACATAGGGCCGTTCTTATCGGTTACTTTTCCTTTTACTACAATAGGCGCAAATATGGGATCCTGTTGTTTTGCAAGGGCTGTTTTTTTTTGGATGCCTTGTTTTATAACGTAAACGTTATTCACTTTTTCATAGGTAAGACCTGCGGAAGCCAAAACTTTCTTGAGTTCCGTTACCGGATCGACCGGTCCCTTCCCCTCTTTGGCAGGAGGGTAAACGACCTTTGTTTCCTTCAGCGCATCGGTCTGGTAACTATAGTAAACACCATAGTCCTTTTGGAATTGCTGCATAAAAGCCTCCAGGGACATTGTCCGCTGTGCAGGCTCATCGATCAGTACCGAAACGCTTTTTCGGCTCACCGGCGAAGCGGAGGCGAAATCCTGGGCCATCACACCAGTTTGTGTACATATTAGTATACACATCAGCAGTAACGGAGTTTTACAAAATGGGTGAAGGGTTACTTTCTTATTCATGTGTTTTATTTATGGCAGTTTGTGAATAATGCATGTTTAAGTGAATAATTAATTTTTAATAAATTATTAGTTGATTATTCTGAAGGGTCATTTTTAATTTTAGTGTTTCGGCCAGAACCGGGATCAGTTTCTGCAAGGAACTGACCTGAATTTCCGCATTGATCCGCAAACGTTTGCTTTTATCGTTCTTAAAGACAACATCCACTCCATAATATTCATGGATCAGGGCTGTGATTTCTTCCAGGCGTGTTTTGCGGAAATTCCATTTGCCTTGGGTCCAGGCCGAATATAATTCCGTATCCGTGCTGGTCTTGATAAAGTCTCTTTTGACCGGGTCGAGTTTGATTTTATCTCCCGGTACCATATAGGCCTCTTCCCCTTTCTTATCATCCAGGGCCAATTTGATCTTTCCGCTGGTCAGTTCAATTTCCGTAGCCGGAGTACGGGCGTTCACATTAAATTCGGTACCGAGTACCGTGATGGAAAGATCATGGGCGTGTACCACAAATTTCTTAACGCCCGGATCTTTGCGAACTTTGAAAAAGGCATTCCCTTCCAAACTGACTTCTCTGCTGGCCGCGTCCGGGAAATTACTGCTGTATTGTAACGATGAATTGGGATTGAGCAGGATAACCGTACTATCAGGTAAAATTATCCTCTTCATTTCCTGGTATCCGGTGCGAACGATCAGCAGGGTGTCTTTTTTTCCTGGTTTGATGAGCAGGTAAGCAGGTATGACAAGGGCTGTCAACGCAGCAGCGGCTGCACTCCATTTCAGCCAGCTTTTTTTGCGGGGCTGCCCAAAAAGACCAGGATAAACGGGTGGAATATCAAAAAAAGTGGAACCTCCTGCAGCATTCGCCTGTTCGGTAATCATGAAATTTCCCGATAAGGGGAGATCAAGCTGTTGGTATATATTTTCTTTGATGGATCTTTTTTCTGCAAAACTTAAGGGTTGGATGCTGTATTCACCGGCCGCCAATACGATAACCAATTGGCGGGCTTTTATTACGGGTTCCTGCTGATGCGGAGTTCTTTGTAAATAATCGCTCCAAAAGCGGTCTTTACTGCTGTCCGGCTGTAAGACCCACTCCTGAAAATATTCATCGGCAGCCAACTGCTCCACCGTGAAATCCCTATAATAGCTGTGATTTGGTTGCATCAGGTTTGGTTAACTTACTACTCTATACATACTTACTTCTCCATATCTAAGAGAAGCTTCTCTTATTTGAATACTCAATTTGAAAAAAATATTTTTAACAAATATTTTAGTAAGACAGGCAGGATGGTGCAGGACAGTTAAGGATAAGATTCCGGAAAGATGGGGATAAGGGGCTGGCGGTTCAGGATAAGGGTCAGAACGCTTGATTGCAGAAGTCAGGCTAAGGGAAAAGCAGGATAAGGATGATCAAAATATGCATCTGGCTTCTCAGGCGCATGATGGTTCTGAAGGCAAGATTGTTGACCGACTGATAGTTCATGCTCAGTTTGTCGGCAATCTGTTCATAACTGAGCCCTTCATAATAGTGCAATTTAAGGATAAGTTTCTGGCGGGTGGTGAGATTGGATAAGGCATGGTTGAGGCGGGTCTTCTTTTCCCTGTCGATATCGAAGGATATGATCAGTTCCTCCCTGTTCTCTTCACCACTAACAAGGGTCTCATCCGGAAGATAATAGGCCGTCCGGTTCTCTTTTTTTAATTTTTTGAACAGGATATTCCGAAGAACCCGTACAAGATAACTCTGTGAATGGTGAATGTCTCCCAGGGTCTCCCGATAATTCCATAATTCGATAAAAACCTCCTGCAGGGCATCTTTGGCCAATTCCCGGTTATCGGTTATGCGGAGGGCTGCCCGGAACAATTTGTCGACATAGATATCGTACAAATGACCCAGTGCTGCATGGTCACCTTTTTTTAAGCGGGACCAATACATAGAATCGTTGTTTGCTACTTGATCAGGCATTAAGAATGCAAATTAATAAATGGTAGTCCTTAAAATTTTATTGCATCAGCTTTAACCAAAACATAATACTAACCTCTCTTATTGTAAACTTTCCAAGCCCGTCTGAGATTCCCGTTTGTTCCACTCTTTTTCTTCAATTATATTATCCGGATCGCTTACCTTGAAATAATATTCCCCGGAACCGATCTCCATGACCAGATATTCTCCTTCCCTGTCAATGATCCGGATATCCTTTATTGCGGCTAGTTCTTTTTCACCTTCGGTTATCTTTTCACCCGCATTTGCCGGTAAGTAAACCAGGGCCCGGGAATTGGCAGGTATGACAACTGTCCATCTGAAGTTTGCCCCTTTTCTTTGCCAATGGCTGCCGATTACTCCATAGGGAGATTTGTGATAGGCAAATACATTTTTCAAACCATCTGCCATCAACGGCCGCATGACAACCTGAGAAAATCCTGGCTTGCCGGCTTTAATGCCTCCCAGATTTTCGTAATACCAGGTCAGCAGGTCTCCGATCATCATGACATGGTTGGCAGAATTCATGGCCGGATTAGCCGTATTTCCATTCCATAATTCCCAGATGGTCGTCGCTCCCTGGGTAAGCATATATCCCCAGCTGGGATAAGTGGTCGTTGTTGCCAGAGTATAGGCGATATCGGGCCGTCCATTATTGGTCAGGGTACGCATTAGTTGTTGAATACCCACCAACCCTGTAGTAATATGGCCTTTTGCTTCGTTCATGGTTTTGTCCACCACCTGTTCAAAAACTGCTGGTCTGCGTTCCGGGGGAACGAGATCGAAGGCCAGCGCCAGGACATTTGCCGTGGTGGTATTATTCGCGTAATAATTTTTTTCCCGGTTTAAAAATTTTTCATTGAACTTATCCTTTAGTTTTTTCCCTTCTTCCCGGAAAGTTGTCTCATCTTCCTGGTTCCCGGTGATCCGCGCAAAGCTTTCCATGATCATGATCATGTCATAGTAAAAAGCCGTGCTGAGATAATCTCCCGGGGTCTTTCGGGTGGAATCATTGGAAAAGATCAGGGTCAGGGTTTCCGGGGGCACACACCAGTCACCGTAGGTATTCTCGGTAATGATGTAATCTTTCATGAACCGCTCCTTCAGGAAACCCAACCATTTTTTGATGGAGGCATAATGTTTCCGGATAGGTGCATCATCGCCATATTGCTGGTATAACATCCGGATATTATATACATAGGCAGCAGGCCAGGTTGTATTATCCGTGTACATTCGCCAATAAGCGGGCGCCACGTCTGGAATACTTCCCGCCTCGTTCTGTGCATCTTCGATATCCTGCATCCATTTGGAATAGAATAAATGAGTATTGAACATAAAACTTTCTCCGGTGCCCACAGCTGCCCGGTCACCCAACCAACCCATCCTTTCATCCCGTTGGGGGCAATCGGTTGGAATACCGCGATAGTTGCCTCTGATACCCCAATACATATTATGATAGGTCTGATCCAATACCTCATTGGAGGATTCAAATGCGCCATTTTCTTCCAATGCGTCATGGATTACTTTCCCTTCTATATCTGCCAGATTTGGTTTAACCGGGAGGCCGGTCACTTCCACAAAGCGAAACCCGTGATAGGTGAAGGAAGGTTCCCAGGCTTCCTTTCCCTGGCCTTTTAAAGTATAGATGTCGGTAACCTTTGCATCCCCAAGGTTCTCGGTATAGATCATCCCATTTTCCTGCAAACGTTCGGCAAAAC
Source organism: Flavitalea flava (assembly GCF_054461575.1). NCBI lineage: Bacteria > Pseudomonadati > Bacteroidota > Chitinophagia > Chitinophagales > Chitinophagaceae > Flavitalea > Flavitalea flava. Next base: position 20,512 of record NZ_JBTLQH010000015.1, on the reverse strand, counting down.
GTAATTTCACCCTGGTTCCGCGGGCGCCGCTTGTATGTAATTTCACCCATCCGACCATGTTTTGTTTCATGTCGAAAATATAAACGCCGGGTCTGGGATTGGTTATCGATCCCGGTTTAAGGGTCTGCATGATCCTGATGGGAGGATTTAGCTGTGCCTGTACTATCGGGGCGGCAGGACCTACTTCCTGTACTTTTCTCCAACGTCCGTCCGTTCGGAAACCGGCAAGTGACCAGTTCCGGAATTCTTTGGTAGCATTATATTCTTCTCCGTCATATTCGTTGTTGGAGATAATGGGACCATCGCCGCTGATCATCCAGGAATTATCACTATTTACAGTGGATGTAGTGCCATCGACATACAGAAGTTCCAGTTGGAATAATAATTTGGGAAAACCATAATTGACACAATTATTGGTCGTGTCTTCCAGGTGTTGGCGGATCGGAACAAAACGACCATTGCCCAGGATAACACCAATAGCATTTTTATCTTTTTTTACCTGACCGGTAACATCGAATGTATTATAAAAGACCCGTTTGGCGTAATCCGTCGGGCCAGGTGCCAGGACCTGATCGCCTATTCTTTTCCCATTCAGGTAAAATTCATACAGGCCAACACCGGAAATATAAACTGTTGCATTTTTAACCGTCTTTTGAGCGGTAAACTCTTTTCGAAGGTATCGCGCCGCCACCCGTGTGAACCTGTCGTCCGGCTTTTCAAGAGAGGAAAACACCCCGTCATACCCTATCCACCTGGCTTTCCAGTCGGAAGACCGAAGCAGCCCCATCCGCCAGTGTCCAATCTGGCTCCAGTCGCTGCTATCGCCGGTATTCGTCCATACTTTTACTTTCCAATAACATTCCTGTCTGCTTGGTAAGAGCGGACCTTCAAAAGGGACTAATATGGATTGTTGTGTTTTTTGTATCCGGCTGTCCCAGAGATCTCCGATATTTTTTGCTGCATTTTCAGGAGTGGAGGAAACGATTACCCGGTAGGCGGTTTGGAGAATACTTCTATCCGGAGACTGCAATTGCCAGCTTAGCCGGGGCTGAGCAATGTCTATTGCTTCAGGTGCTGCGCCGGCTTCGCAAAAAAGGTTTTTGACCTTTATGTGCTGGGTTTGGGCAGAACTGCCAAAAGCAATCGAAATGGCAACAGGTACTAACAGAAATAGCCTTCTCATATTGTTAATTCCGGTACAGTTTGTACGATTTTGGTTTCGCTCCGTAAGTAAATATACCATTTCCCTTCTAATAAAAAAATAAGTGCCTATTTTCCTTATATCCTAGGCGGAGTATGGGTTGCAATCGGGCGCAATCTTTAATAAATTCATAACTTTGATATGAATTTTAGTCATTTTTAAGGATTTTGATAAGATAATATCATGACAAGATAATATCATACAATCCCTGAATTTTTAGGATTGGCAGGGTGCAATAAAGTCATGTAATAATGTAATATTGTGTCTTCGGATGCCAAAAACAGGTAAAAAAGTAACGATAACCCAGAACCGTTTTTAATCTAAGTTTATTTTTATGAGACCCATTGTACAGATTTCACTTGACCTTACCAATATCGATGAAGCTTTAGAAACAGCCGCCATGGCTATGCGTGCCGGAGTTGACTGGCTGGAGGCAGGAACTCCCCTGATCCTGGCTGAGGGTTTGCACGGCGTTCGGGCACTCCGTAAAGCCTTTCCCGGAGTCCCCATCGTAGCCGATCTCAAAACTATGGATGGCGGTTACCTGGAAGCAGAAATGATGGCCAAGGCCGGCGCAACCCATGTGGTGGTTATGGCTCGCGCCCACGAAGAAACCCTCCGCTGTGTGGTAAAGGCAGGCCACGATTTCGGGGTAAAAGTGATGGGTGATAACCTGGGATGCCCGGATATGGTAGCCGCAGCAAAATGGATGGAAGACCTGGGCTGCGACTATGTGATCCATCATATCGGTTTTGACGAACGCCGTGGCATTGCCGCTCAGGGCAAACGGATGCCAAGCCCACTGGATCAGCTTCGCGAAGTAGTCCAGGCCGTTAAGATCCCCGTGCAGGCCGTAGGTGGTCTGAGCCTCGAGCAAGCGATCCGCTGCCCCGAATTCGGAGCACCCCTGGTCGTTCTGGGCGCCCCCCTTACTATCGATGCGGATTCTTTTCAGACCGCGGGCGGCGACCTGGAAAGTTCGCTGCGCCTGATCTGTGAAAAAGTCCATGCTTACGGAGATGTAGTTATTGGAAGGTAGATATTGGAAGATAGTCATTGGCAGATAGGCAGAATTTAGAAACTCATTACATTAATTAATAACAGATACCCATTATGAAGTCAGCAGCCGTAGTTAATTATGCCCCTGAGAAAGGATCCGTAGAGATCCGTGAATTAGCCAAACCTGAGATTGGCGAAGAGGATGTATTGCTGGAAGTCGTCAATGTCGGCGTTTGCGGGAGCGATCTCCACCAGTGGACAGCCGATCATTCCTGGCCGGTGAATTATCCCGTCGTGCTGGGCCATGAGTTCGGCGGACATATCGTAGAAGTCGGCAGCCGGGTCTCCGGCTGGAAAGAAGGCGACCGGGTTGTAAGTGAAACCGCCGCTGTTATCGATCCAAACAATCCTATGTCCCGCAGGGGATTTTATAACCTGGATCCCACCCGCAAGGGATTCGGATATGGCGTTAATGGCGCTATGACCCGCTTTGTCCGCGTGCCGGCACGTTGTCTGCACCTGGTACCCGATCAGCTTCCCTTCGAACAGGCATGCCTGACCGAACCTTCCTGCGTGGCTTTTAACGCAGTGGTAGAGAACAGCCGCTTAAAGCCAGGTGACCGGGTTATTGTCCTGGGACCCGGTACAATCGGTATCCTTTGTGCTGCAGTGGCGAGGCTATGCGGAGCCGAAGTGGCCGTTGTAGGATTGGAGGCAGACAAACACCGTCTGGCTATTGCAGAACATTATGGCTGTGAATCTATAATCGGCAATGCGGAGGCCTGGTCCAAAGAACGGGACGGGTTAGGCGCGGATTGTATCATTGATGCGGCCGGAGCCAGCGCAACGCTAAAGATCGCCATGCAACTGGTGCGACCTAATGGTCATATCACCAAGGTAGGATGGGGCCCTCAGCCACTTGGTTTCTCGCTGGATCCCCTCGTTCAGAAAAACGTAACCCTTCAGGGAAGTTTCAGCCATAACTGGCCAGTTTGGGAGAGGGTGATCGCTTTGCTGGCAAGTGGTCAGCTTGATGTAAAGCCTATTATCGGCGGGGTCTGGCCGGTAACTGAATGGCATGAGGCTTTTGAAAAAATGCATAAAGGCGAAGTGGTAAAAAGCATTCTTAAACCTGTATAATTAATTTATGCGTTTACAAAATAAGGTCATCATCGTTACCGGTAGTTGTACCGGTATCGGCAAGGCAATTGCCATCCGCTGTGTCGCAGAAGGGGCCCGGGTCGTCGTTCACGGGTTGGAACCGGGCTGGGGCGCAGAGGTCGTAGCCTCGCTCGGGACTGAGAATGCCGTATTGCATATCGAAGATATCCTGAACGAAGGCGCACCTCAGAGACTGGTCGATCTGGCTGTAAAAACCTTCGGCAAACTGGATGCCGTTGTAAATAATGCGGCCCTGGTGGTCTCCTCTAATTTACATACAACAGATCTTGCTTTTTTCCGCAAGGTACTGGAAGTAAACACCCTCGCTCCCTTTTCGCTGATCAAGGCTGCACTGCCTCATCTCCGCGAAGCCGGCGGATGTGTACTGAATATCGGTTCGGTCAATGCCTATAGCGGCGAACCGAACCTCATGGCCTACAGCGTGTCGAAAGGCGCGCTCATGACCCTCACCCGTAATTTGGGAGATACCCTTCACCGGGAAGAAGGTGTACGCGTCAACCAGATCAACCCGGGCTGGGTGTTGACGGAAACGGAGACGCTGCGCAAACGGGAACATGGCCTTGCTGATGATTGGTACAAACAAATCCCTTCCGTTTATGCTCCTGCCGGGCGTATCCTTAAGCCTGAAGAAATCGCCGCTGCCGCTATTTATTGGCTTGCTGACGAATGCGGGCCCATCAGCGGACAGGTAGTGGAACTGGAACAGCATCCGTTCATCGGGAGGAATCCGCCGAAGGATGCCTCTACGATCCCGGTTCCGGCAAAGCCATAGCCAGTCGTATTAATTTCCAGTACAATTTTTAATCCTTACTAAACAAAAAAATAATTTCATGCCCCGATTAGCCGCTTTCCCCAAAGCATTTATGCACGCCCTTTGCAAAGAAGGGACCATGAAGGTCTCCGAATGGATCGAACTCGCCTCCAAACTGGAAATCGAAGGTCTCGAATGGTATGCCGGTTTTCTCGAAATGTCCGATGAAAACAACTGGCCCCGTTTTCGACGCGAAGTGGAAGCACATGGGAAGGTAATCCCCATGATGTGCTGTTCTCCGGATTTTACCCACCCCGATCCCGGTTTCCGTGCAAAAGAAATTGAGAAACAAAAGCGCTGGATCGAGATGACCCATATCCTGGGAGGTTCTTATTGCCGGGTACTTTCCGGTCAAAGGCGTCCGGAACTGTCTATAGAGCAGGGTACCGACCTGGCGGCCGAATGTATCTATGCCTGTCTGCCTTATGCCCAGGAAAGGAATATTACCCTTATCCTGGAAAATCATTATAAAGATGATTTCTGGGAGTATCCCGAATTCGCACAGAAGATGGATGTATTTTGTATGCTGCTGGATAAGGTGAATCATCCAAATTTTGGCGTAAACTACGATCCAAGCAATACTTATCTCGCTGGAGAAGATCCACTTGAATTATTGTACCGCGTATCTCACCGCGTTGTCACCATGCATGCCAGCGACCGGTATCTGAAAGAAGGAACGATCGAAGATCTGCGTAAAGAGGAAGGCGGAGCTGCCGGTTATGCCAAACGTTTAAGTCATGGCGAGATCGGAAAAGGGCTAAACGATTATGATGCAATTTTCACCGAATTGAAACGCGTCGGTTTTGACGGATGGATCAGCATCGAGGATGGCGTCGATGGAATGGAGCAGCTTGCCCGAAGTGTAGCCTTTTTACAAAAGAAAATTGCCATCTACTGGCCTGATAATAATTTAAACTAAAAGAATGACAGCATCATTATTAGTCCCTTGTAAAAATATTCTCGGAGAAGGCCCGCTCTGGCATGCAGAAAGGAACAGCATTTTTTGGGTGGATATCGAAAGTTATTATTTGTACGAATACTCGTTCGATCGGAAAAATGTCCAAAGCTGGACCTTCGATGTCCATGTTTCGGCTGTCCTGCAGGGTGAGGGAAATGGATTGATATTAGGCATGAAAGGCGGTCTGGCCAGGTTCGACCTGGAGTCAGGACACCTGGATTGGTTGATGGATATCGACAAGGATCTTATTCGTCATCGTTGTAATGACGGAGCCTGTGACAGCAAGGGGCGCCTGTGGATCGGCACTATGGATATGAATGAAGACCGCCAATATGGCTCCCTTTATTGTGTATCGGCAGGGGAGAAGGGGCAAATTCCAAAGCCGGATTCGCTCCCCGTTTTGCAAAAGAAACTGGATAATGTCCGTATTTCGAACGGTATCGCGTGGTCGCCTGATAATAAAAGAATGTATTTTATCGATACAGCCAGATGCAGTGTGGAGGTGTTTCATTTCGATGAACAAACAGGTAATATCCGGTTTGAAAAAGAAGCCATCAGGGTTCCGGCAGAATATGGAAAGCCGGATGGGATGGCTATGGATGCGGAAGGGATGATCTGGACCGGAAATTCTATGGGCTCTGGTGTTTATCGCTGGAATCCGCTAACCGGTGAACTGCTGGGAATTATCAAACTGCCTGCACCCAATATTACTTCCTGTGCCTTTGTTGGTAAAGACCTGGATCAACTCGTTATTACCACGGCCAGGGAGAATCTGTCCGAGGAAGAACTGGAAAGATACCCGCACAGCGGTGGTTTGTTTATCGCGAATCCGGGGGTGAAGGGATTGCCGGTTTATAAATGCGGGATTTGAATGTTTGGCAGAGGAATATAAAAAAAAATGACTGATTTTTCTCATTATCCAATGAAAAGCCGGGCATTAGTTAGGGTTCTCAACCGAGCCATTATCGGCATTTGGAATAGCTCGAACACAACTGAGCGAAGCGAAAGTTGCGGGCGAGGAGAAGCAAGGAACGATGCTTCTACGAAGCTCTGTCATTTTTTTGTATACCTCTGCCTGAAACCTTCAAACGCTAGTCCGTGTTGAAAATAGTATTGCATCAAGTGAATACCGGCCGGAGCCGGAAATGATGAGGGAGCCGGCCATTCCGATCGTTAGCAGAAAGAATTCAGCACCTTCAATTTTATGATTGCCGAACCAGTCCATAAAAAAGTATTCATGGAAGGTGGAGAGGATGATACCCGCCATTACAATGGCTATGGCAGCACTCCAGATCCGGGTAGCCCATCCCAGGATCAGGGCCAATGGACCGAAAAATTCAATGAGGATCACTAAAAAGCCTACAATCCAGGGCATATGCCTTGTTTGCGTGAAATAGTCCATGGTCCCGCTGAAGCCAAAACCGCCAAACCAACCCAGGAGTTTCTGTGCCCCATGCGGAAACAATACCAGTCCCAGCAATAAGCGCAAAACTAAAGGAGCATATTGGTCGTTCGTCTGAAAGATTATTTTTTTCATCCTGATGCGTTTGAAATTTGAGTTTATTACTGCAAATTTCTAATCTGATGATCTGTCCTCCAATAATGTAGGATAAGTAATTTCATTACCCCAGGGTAATGTAACCTGGACTATTTAGACCGTATCCGGCTCAGGCTTTGAGGAGTGATGCCCAGATAAGAAGCGATCTGGTGATCGGCGACTCTTTGTTCGATCTCGGGATATTTCAGGATAAATTCCTGGTAACGTTCACCGGCTTTTTTAGCCAGGGTTGAACCAACCCGGTTCACAGAAGAGATGAAGGCCTTCTGGATCATGATCCGGAAATGCCGTTCCATCTTTGGTACATTGGCATAGAGTATATCCAGGTTGGGTTTGGTAATTTGTAACACTTCCGTATCCTCCAAACAGTCAATCGTATATTTTGAAGGTGTTTCCGTTAGAAAACTATACATATCGCCGATCCACCAATCCTCTAAACCAAATTGTACGACATGTTCCTGGCCCTTATCATCCACTTCGTATACCCTGGCCAGGCCTTTTACCATAAATGTTTCATAACGGGCTATTTCACCTTCTTGTAAGATATATTGCCGTTTCCTATACTTCCTTGGCAGAAATAAGGATTGAATGATCGCCGTTTCTTTTTCACTCAGGTCTACATATTTGCTTAAGCTTCTGACTAAAGTCTCGTACATGCTTTATAGTGTAACTATTTTTTCCATTGAAAATTGATCGCTGACCTTCCAAAAATAGAAAAAAGGCAACAATCTGAAATGCTGCCTTTAAAATGGGTTGTTATACCGTTTGCGCTGTCTTATTTATGGACACTTATTTATGCGCGACCGAACGAGTTCTTTTATGAACCAGGGGAATCAGTATGACAGCCAGCAAAATGGCAAATCCACCTATAATCTGACCCGAGGCAAGACCCGAGGGAGTGTTGGTGATTTCATTTCTTTCTACAAATACCGTAACCTGAGAACCTATAGTGATCAAGAGAGCGGCGAACAGAATCCGGAGGACTTTAAGAGCGTTTTTTATTTTTATATGATCTAATGGTTGATCAGGAGTAAACGCTCAAGTATTAAGCCATATTTTGCGGGAACTCAACAGGGGTAAGGTTTACAATAAATTATTAAAAATAATATATGTATAATTGCCGGGATTTGTCAATTCCTGATAGGGAGGAACGGGAGAAAGCCTCCTTTGGAAAATTGTGTACGGCCTGATTTTATAGCGTATAAGTTCCAATTGTTCATAAAGAAGCCCTTAATATTTTTCTGAAGTATTTTTTTATTTTTTCCCGGAAGCATTGATCCGGCTGGCAGAAAACTGTCAAAATGGAAGGAGGCTACCATTTTGGATGGGCTATTTTCATTTCGGCAGGATTCGTCCTGAAGTAAAAACGGGATAAGAAGAAGACCGTATTGCTGAAATAGCTGCTGGCTCTGGTTCCCAACTCAACCCCTTCAAACCATTTTTTACCGGCATTCTTTTGGCATTTCCGGTGGCAGCCGTAAAGGCGAATAACTTTTAAAAGTCACACACTTATTTTAAGTCACACAACATCACTCTTTATGCAAATCAAAAAATTTCTGATCGCGGGCGTTAGTCTGTTGGGTATGGCAACACAGGTCAGGGCACAGGATTCTACTACCGCCAAAATACCCTTCGATGGGATTGAAACGAACTGGCAAAATGGAAGCGATCGCAGGGACTCCTCCATCTTTCATGGTAAATATTTCATACCCTCCATTATGGCGGATGTGAACTATACGCATTCCTTTAATAACCCTAATGATAATACGGTCGTAGGCTCAACAGCACTCGCGCGGAATAACGAGATACAGGTCTCCCAGATAAGCCTCGGCGGGGATTTTATGTATGAGAATGCAAGGGCAAGGGTTATGATGCAAATGGGAACAAGGTCCATTGTCGTGCCCAGAAATGACCTGAGCCCATACCGGGGGCAGTACCAGTTAGCCAATGTGTACCGATATCTGAGTGAAGCCTATGTCGGTTATCATTTTAATAAATGGTACGGCATCAATGTCGACGCCGGTTTGTTTATGTCTTATATCGGGCTGAACTCCTATTACCAGGTGGAGAACTGGGAATACCAGGCTTCGTTCACTTCGGATAATACTCCCTGGTTCTTTAACGGGGTCCGTATTCAGATCTTTCCCTCCAAATATCTTAAGATTGAACCCTGGATCATAAACGGATGGCAAAGTTATGGCCGGTTCAATAAGATGCCGGGTGTCGGAGCAAATGTCACCTGGAACCCAACCAGCAGTTTCAAGATACTCACCAATAATTACTACGGATCCGACGCAGCTGGTCTGCCGCAAAGAAAGCGGTTTCATTCGGACAATAGTATGTTAGTTCGTTATTATAATAATCCGAAGTCCAAAGGTATCAGCCGGATGGCTTTTTCCCTCACCGGTGATCTTGGTTTAGAGACAGGCGGTGGCGTGAACGGATTCAAGAGCGATCCGGTGAAAGGGCCTGCACAATATTTTTTGAGCGCCATGTTCTATAACCGAACATGGTTCGCACAAAACAAATTCGCCTGGACTATCGGGGGAGGATTGATGAATAATCCCGGTCGTTATCTTGTCTTGTATCCTACGGGCCAGGCCAGTCCGTTGCCCCATCCGAATAACCCAACCCAGACAGAAGGCAAATTCCCTTTCAGTGCAAACCCGGGTGATCCGTTCAAAGCATGGGACTGTTCCACCAACCTGGACTGGATACCGAACCAAAGCTTCCTGGTACGCTTGGAATATGTTCACCGCCATGCCAATGTGCCTTATTTCGCAGGGGCGGGGGGAGTAACTTCCCCGAATGGTTATACTACCACACCGCTTCCTCCGGATTGGAGACCCGACCTTGTAAAGAACGAAGACCGGGTCATCCTGGCGCTGCTGTTCAGGTTGTAAATGAGTTTTACCCGCTCAGGGATGTTTCAGGGATGGTTCAAGGATGTTTGAAATTATTTTATCAGCCTGGTTATTTCATTCCTGTTCAAATGTTGAGCCCAGATGAATTAAGGGTCACCTTTGAGCGGAAGGTAGAGTATTACCCGGCCAAGACTAAGCGGACCGGAAGGAGCGATCCCAAGATAATTACAGCCTTATAGACGAAAATATGGCCCGGATAATTGAAGTATGGGTAGCAAGGATAAACGCCACGATAACTTCATATTCTCGATCATTGAAGAAGATGGCGACCCAATGCGCCGCTTTACTCTCATTAAGAACCTTATTAAGGAAATAAATGGCAGATATTGCCGCCAGCCTGGGTATCCCAAAAAGGTGACAAATATTGTTTCCGGACATACCTCCTCCACGGTATTGAACGGTGCGGAATAAGGATAGAGTTTATCCAGGAATGTTTAGGCCATACCAATAAATAGACCGCGGAAAACTATCTGAGCAGTTCGGTGAATTTATTATATTTGTTATATTTATTAAACATAAATTGTTCATAATAAATAATTTATATAGCCTGCTTGTCGCTTTTTTTATTCGACTCATATTTAAAACATTGTTTTTGATTTAATATTATTTTTTCATTTGAAAACTTTGTTTATATTTGTTGTAGGAAATAAACACTTGAAAAACGAGCGACGATGAAGGCAATTCATCAAAAATTTAAAACCGTAAAGTATGGTGGTTATTTCGAGGCCGATTTTGCGAGAGTTTATAAATCGTTATCCATTAAGTGCAACTGCACTTAATCAATGGTATGATAAAACAAAAAATAGTGATTGGAAAAGCTTCGCTGAGCTTAAAAAGACATGGAACACTTGCGATTTTATCGGAAATGATCGGTATGTATTTGATATTGCAGGTAACAATTATAGGTTAGTGGCAATGATTCACTTCAACAGAAGGACGTTGTATATTCGAAAGATTCTTACCCATGATGAATATTCAGAATTGAATCGGAGAGGACGATTAGACACCGTTTAATTTTAAGGATATGATTAAAATTGAAAATAAGCAACAGTATTACTCCGCAATGGCAGAGATTGAAAGCTATTTGCAAAAAGGTTTTGCAAACTTAAGCGTAACAGAAGATAATCATCTTGCTGAGTTATCAAACGCAGTCGAGGTGTGGGAAATGAAAGAATATCCCATGCCTATGAACCCATCGTTTGTAGATATACTATTATATATTATGCAGCAGAAGCACATCTCTCAATCAGACTTGTCTGCTAACTTAAGCGTTTCTAAATCATTAATATCTGAAATTATTAATGGAAATAAGCAACCAAATATCGACGTTGTTATCAATCTTTATAATAAATTTAATATTGATGCTCGCATAATATTAGATAGTATAAATCTTCAGCAGCCTAAGATGGAAAAAACAAAAGGGTTCGCAACTCGTTATGGAAAGAACCCCCCATCAAAATATTCTTATTGATAATTGCCTTCTTTTAAAAAAATGGACACCTGGAAGCATAATCATTACTGATTAAGGCTGCTGTAGTGAGTGATTACAGATTAAGGACAGAAGACAGAATAAAATTTGAGCATAGGATAAGGACTGTTGTCCTTCATGAAATAGGGCATAATATGGGGCTGACCCATTGCCCCAATGCCCACTGTATAATGAATGATGCTAATGAAAAGATAAGTTCTGTCGATAATAGTTCTAACGAATTGTGCGAACGGTGCCACAACAAGTTATAAGGTATTATCCTTAGGCATCATGGCTTCCAGTTTCTTCAATGCCTTTGCCATATCGATACCTTTCCCAGACACGGGTTTAAAAAGATCACCTTCTGATTTTAAACGGGCAGGAATATTTTTTATCGTGAAGTCGATCATTTTCAGCCCTTTTTTTACTTCTTCCCAATGCAGTGGTGTAGATACCGTAGCTCCCGGTTTGGGTCTTATGGAATAGGGGGCAGCTATAGTGGCCTGGGGGCGGTTCTGCAGGAAATCAAGATACATTTTCCCTTTCCTTTTGGAAATGGTGCGCTCTATGGTTGTAAACGATGGTATTTCCTGCTGAACGATCTTAACGACCACCCTGGCAAATTCCTTTGACTGTTCATAGGTATATTTGGCTCCCAACGGAAAATAAACATGCAGACCAGTCGATCCTGAGGTTTTGCAAAAGGCCGGAATTCCAGCAGCATCCAGGACTTTCCTGGTAACCTGTGCTGCTTCGATCACTTTGTCAAACGGCGTTTTTTTATCTGGATCCAGATCGATGATGCACCAGTCCGGCTGGTCCGGCGCCTGGATCCGGCTGCTCCAGGGGTTTATTTCTATGCACCCTAAGGAGGCGATATAAAGCAGGCTGGACTCATCCGTGCAGACCAGGAATTCTTTATCCCGTTTGTCCTGTTCGGAATGGTATGGAAAAGTTTTTATCCAGTCCGGTACTTTACCCTTGACATCCTTCTGATAAAAACTCTCCCCATTTATACCGTTCGGATACCTGTTCAATGATTGCGGTCTGTCTTTTAAATAAGGCAACATATATGGCGCAACCTGGTAATAATAATTAAGCATATCCCGTTTGGTATATTTCTCTTTGGGCCAATAGATCTTGCTGAGGTGTGAGAAGCTCAGTTCATGACCATTGACCGTTCTGACTTGCGACTCGTCAGTGGGATTCAATAAGGTTTTGCGTTCTTTAGCGCCTGCAGGAACAAGGATCTTTTCCATGTTTACGATGTTTTTTCTACCCTTAATTTTTATAAGGTCCGTTTTTTTACCTTTTTGTGATTTAACCGCATCCTGAACGGGAAGTGCTTTTTCCCTCCCTACTTCCCTGGCTGTTTTGTCTTCCCTCATCCCTTCAAAGGAAGGATGCCGCATAACACCATCAGCCGTCATTTCAAGAAACGACACTTCACAAAGTAATTTTGGTTTTAACCATACGACTTCCGCTTTGGGCGGATCAGGGCGGAACCTGGAGGGTTTGTTGACATCCGGTAAAAAGGAAAAGGGGTATTTTTTCTGGATCAGGGGCTTGAATTGCCGCATCATCTCTTTTTGCATTTTATCATTAAAACCGGTTCCGATCTTACCCGTATATTGCAGCCTTCCTTTATTAAAGACACCCACCAATAACGAACTGAATAATTTACTGCTTCCTTCATTCAAGGTATAACCGCCAATGACGACTTCCTGCCGGTTAGCCGTTTTTATTTTTAGCCATTCCCTGGTTCGGATGCCCGGCGTGTATAAACTTTCTTCCTTTTTGGCCATGATCCCTTCCAATCCCATTTTTTTTGCCGCTGCAAAAAATTCCGGCCCGCTGACCTTAAAATTCTGGCTAAGACGGAGAATGCCTTCTTCAGGAACCAAAGGACGAAGTATTTCCCGCCGTTCGGAAAGAGGGAGCGCTGTTAAATCGCGACCCTCCAACCAGAGAATATCAAAGAGATAACAAATGAGCTCGCCATCTGCTTCGCTTCTCCAATTTTGAAGATCTCCGAAACGCGATTTCCCTTTTTCATCGATTACTACGATCTCTCCATCCACGACTGCGTTGACTTTCCATTGTTTCAGGGCATTATATACCGGATAGAACTTTTCATTAAATGATTTATTATTCCGTGACCTGATCTCTACCTCTCCTTTATTCAGGTAGGAGAGTGCCCGATAACCATCCCATTTGATCTCATATAACCAACCCTCTTCCTCAAAGGGTTTGTCGACCAGGGTTGCGAGCATGGGAATGAGATTCTTTGGGATGGGGGATTTACGGCCGGCTTCAGATGCGGGCACTGATTTTGATTTTCGACCGGATTTTATTGAAGGGGATTTAGTTTTTTTTTTGGATACTCCGGCCGTTGAAGTTTTATCCTGTTTTTGAGCCCGGTTGCTTTTCCATTGTTTGGAGGATGGATCCGAAGCTATCTTTTCCAGGGTCTTTCGCGAGATTACCGATTTGTCTTTTTCTATAACAGGATCTTCCATGGAATATTTGTCACGGTGTTTGATAAGGAGCCAGGAGTTTTCTCCCCGGCCCTTCATCTTCACCAAGGCAAATTCACCTTTCAGTTTTTTCCCATTCAACCGGAATTTGAGAGAGCCGGCCTTTAACTCTTTACGTAATTCCCTGTCCTGATCTGCTTTGGTGCCCTTTGTTGCAGCCAAGGGTTCATAGGTTCCCGTATCCCAGACCATAACGGTTCCCGCTCCGTAATTTCCCGGAGGAATGATCCCCTCAAAATCCTTATATCCGAACGGATGGTCTTCTACCTGCATCGCCAGCCGTTTGTCGCCAGGATTTAAGGAAGGCCCTTTTGGTACAGCCCAGCTTTTTAAGACCCCTTCCATTTCCAGGCGAAAATCATAATGCAAGCGGGATGCAGCATGTTTCTGTACCACAAATTGCAAACTTTGCGCCGAGGGCTTACCTCCCTGAGGTTCAGGCGTTGCAGCAAATGACCTTTTCTTTTTATACTCCTGTAAAGCCATAATTTAAAACACGATTAATCTTATACTGCCTGTTCCAAAGGCATACATTCTTCTGCACATTTCCGGCAGGCTTCTTCGCAAACCCGGCAATGTTCCATTCCCATCTTTGCATGTTTCCCGCACTCTTCGGCACAAGCATTACAAATATCGGAACATAACTCACTAATGTCTTCTGCATAGGCTCCGTTTAAGGCCATGACCTCCGCTGCAGAACGGCAGATCGCTGCGCATTCCATATCAAGCCGGATGCAGTCCTTTAGTTCCAAAACTCCCGGTTCTTCCAAACAGGCAACAGCGCATTGATTGCACATTGCCGCACAATAGTTGCAGGCGTCAATGGCGGATTTATATTTTTCGTATGACATACTATTAATTTTTAAAAAGAATTATGTCCTGGTTTAAAGAATAGATGTGTAGAAATTAATCCCCGTCCCATTCCTCATCTGGCATTTTCCATATAATATTTGAAATTGGTTATATCCGCTTCGATCCTTCGCCTGAACAGAGGAGTCAATAGCCTTGATAATCCTTCTCCAAAGGACCCCATAGGAGCACGGTAGGAAATGAGTGCGTCGATACGGGTAGCATTACCTGGCGTATCGGAGAAATTGATCTTTCCGGCATTTTCAATAGAGGCTCCTGGTTGGGAAATCCAGGATAACTCTCTGTCTTCCTCTTCTTTAACAATCTCTGCTTCCCAATTGATGGTACCCAGGCCTCCGGGTATTTTCACCATCCACGTCGATTTTTTGTCATCGATCTCACGGATATTCTCGACGTGTTCCATGAACAAATTAAGATTCTCCAGTTTTCGCCAAAAGGCATAGACCTCCTTACGCGGTCTGTTTACAACCACTTGTGCACGTACATTGATATTATGTCCTGTACTGCCATCAGGCCCCTTTGCTGAAAGCCTGTGTTCTCTTAACGAGTAGACAGGGCAATGACCGGATATCCCCCGATAGACGAGGTATCCGCCTGCCAGCGCCAGAAGGGTTTCCTTTTTATTTTTTTTCATTACAAAATATAATAACAGAGATCCAGCGACAGCAGAAAGGGTTCGCTCTTTATGGCCAACATTGACAGTGGCTGGCGTAGAATATTCATCGTGGTCATGCATAATCGGTAAATTTTTGATTCAATACTTCAACTGGTCAAAAAACCATGCCAGGGTGGCCATATGATCGTTTCTCCGGGCGGACTGTAACCGGACGGCTGCTGTTCGGTTTTGTTACAACTGATAAGACTTGTTAGGGGTAGTTTATTGATAATCATATTTTTAACGGGTTGGCATGTTATTTCGTCAGGTTGACATGATTACCAATACCTGAAAGTTCCTTTTCCCATACTAACAGACGATCCTCATGCTAAAAAATTATATCAAAATTGCCTGGCGTTATCTTATTCATAACAGGATAGCTTCTGTGATCAATATTGGAGGTCTTGCCGTAGGAATGACCGTAGCCATACTGATTGGGTTATGGATAGTGGATGAACTGACTTTTAACCAGGTTCATAATAATTACAAAAAGATCGCCCAGGTATTCAGACAGGAAATCAGGGATGGAGAGGAAATTACGAGCATTTATCATCCCATGCCGCTGGTTTCTGCGATCCGTTCCCTGTACGGCCGTGATTTTAAATACCTTGTAATGGCCAGACAGACCGAGGATCATCTGCTCACGTATGATAATCATAAATTTAACCAGCAAGGCAGTTTTATCCAGGAAGACGGACCGGATCTTTTAACGCTAACTATGCTGGCAGGTAGCCGTTCAGGGCTCAAAGAGCCTCATTCGATCCTGCTTTCTGTCTCTCTTGCCGGCAAATTATTTGGCAGGGGTAACGCGATGGGGCAGGTGGTGAAAATCGACCGGAATATGGAGGCTAAAGTTACCGGGATATATGCGGATCTGCCGGATAACTCGGATTTCAAAGATGCCGCCTTTTTTGCTCCATTCGATCTTTACGTTTCTTCCGCCGACTGGATAAAGGCTTCTGGAAATGACTGGGGAAATCAATTTGTGAAGGTCTATGCACAACTTGCACCGGGGTCTGATTTTGAAAAAGAGTCCGGAAGGATAAGAAATATTTATCTGTCCCATATTGACCCTGTAAAAGCCGCAAAAAGAAAACCATCCGTTTTTCTCCAACCTATGGCCAAATGGCATCTTTACTCCAAATTTGAAAATGGAGTAAATGTGACCAGTGATGAACTGAAATTTGTTTGGTTTTATGGCATCATCGGGGCAATGGTATTGTTAATGGCTTGTATAAACTTTATGAATCTTAGTACGGCCCGATCTCAAAAACGGGCCAAGGAGGTGGGTATCCGGAAGTCCATGGGGTCAGGCCGAAAACAACTTATCTTCCAGTTTTTCGGTGAATCACTATTAGTGGCTGTGTTTGCCTTTATAATCTCGATAGCCCTGGTAAACAGGGCCCTACCCTGGTTCAATACCGTAGCCTGTAAAAACATCGCTCTTCCTTACCCAAATCCTTTATTCTGGTTGGCCGGGTTGACCTTCATTCTGCTTACCGGACTATTGGCAGGTTCTTATCCGGCTCTTTATTTATCAGGATTCAAACCCGTAAAAGTATTAAAAGGTAATTTCCGGATCGGCTCACTGGCCGCCCTGCCCCGTAAAGGGCTGGTAGTCGTTCAATTTACGGTTTCCATTGCCCTGATCATCGGCACGCTGATCGTATATCGTCAGCTTCAGTTTACCAAGGATCGCCCTGTCGGATATAACCAGAACAGCTTGCTGACCCTTCAACTTATTTCCAATGAATACAAGGGTAATTTTGCGCTTTTACGGAACGAACTTAAGAAAACGGGTGTAGTACAGGAAATGGCAGAGTCGGGAAGCCCTTTGACCGGGGTATGGTCGATGAATAAAGGATTTGACTGGATTGGCAAAGACGCATCCGCCAGCGATCCAACCTTTAATACGATCACCATCAGCTCCGGCTATGGTAAAACCATCGGCTGGAAATTTATCGACGGCAGGGATTTTTCTCCTGAATTTTCAAATGATTCCTCCGGGTTCGTAATCAATGAAGCGGCTGCAAAATTAATGGGGTTTAAAAATCCGGTTGGTCAAACTGTTAAATGGGCAACCGAATGGCGCAAAGAAAAAAGCTACCACATCGTAGGAATAGTGAAAGATATGGTGATGGAATCGCCTTATACACCCGTAAACCCTGCCGTTTTTTTTCTGCAGGGTGGTGGTGGAAATATGTTTATTAGAATTAACCCGGCAACAAGTGCCACTGAAGCGTTGTCCTCCATTGGTAAAACGATTAAAACCCTTGTTCCGGATGGACTTGTCAATTTTCAATTTGCCAATGAAGCCTACGGGGCAAAATTTTCGAATGAAGAACGGATAGGTAAACTGGCCGGATGTTTCGCTGTATTGGCCATCTTTATAAGTTGCCTCGGCGTATTCGGGATGGCTTCTTTCCTGGCCGAACAACGAAGGAAGGAAATTGGCATTCGAAAAGTATTAGGGGCATCTGTCTTTAATCTTTGGGGACTGCTGACCGTCGATTTTCTTCAATTGATCATCTTGTCTTTGCTCATTGCCTCCCCAATCGCCTGGTATTTTATGCATAACTGGCTGCAGAATTACGCCTATCGTACAGGCTTGTCCTGGTGGATCTTTGTTGTCGCAGGATTGGGAACATTGGGTATCACTTTATTGACCATCGGTTATCAGGGGATCAGGGCAGCCATGTCCAATCCGGTAAAAAGCCTACGGGCCGATTGATTAAAAGCCTGACGTTTTTTTTACCGGGGCAGCATAGTCCAGTATAGTATACTCCGGAAATTATAGTATATTCAATTCTCTGATGTTCGACGATGCCAGCCATAATGAAATCTGGGCCCGACTACAAAACGGCCGACAGGATGCGCTGCTTATTATATATGACAAATACTATCTAAGCCTGATGAACTATGGCCTCCGGTTGACAGGAGACCGTAGTCTGACGAATGATTGCATCAGTCAGGTATTGCTTCATTTATGGGACAGGCGTAAAGACTTGCCACCAGTGGAGAACTTCCGATCCTATTTACTCACCTGTTTACGGAACGAACTTTTTGCCGAAGGAAAGGCCGTAATACTTCGGGCTTCAAAAACAAAAAACCTTCAACAGAACGCTCCTGATGCTGACCCGGGCTATGAGGAGTATCTCATTCAGTTACAATCTGGTAAGGTGATCAAGGACAAACTTACCCTCGCTTTTAAAAACCTCACTGAAAGGGAAAGGGAATTGCTCCGGCTCAGGTTCTTCGAAGACCTGGATTATGACGAAATCGCCAAACAATGCGGAATCACCAAAAGGACTGCCTATAATATCGTTCATACCGCAATAAAAGCACTGAAGGCAGAATTAATCACCAGCCAGAATGTAAGCCTGGTCTATGATGCGGTCAGAATTGCCCTGTTTGTTCTTTTTTTTGCTTTAAATCTCCCGATTTCATAGTAAAAAACAGGCTCCCGCCACTCTATCCTTAAACGCCTCCAGGATGGACCCTCAAAATTACGAAGTCGAAGATTTTTTACAAGACCCTTCTTTCAGGGATTATTGCCTGGGTAATAACGAGCAGGCCAATAATTTCTGGGAAGATTGGATTCATAAGAACCCCGGAAGAACTGCGGTTCTGCAGGAGGCCAGGAACCTTTACGGAATGCTGAACGGCAACCATAATCTCTCCCATTTTATGGAAGACAGGCAATCTTTTATCGATAAGATGAAGGAACATCTGTTTTTGGATACCGTTCAGAACGATAGCAGTCAGGATTATACGGCCAAACCCGCAACGGGCGGTCAAATCCATCAAAAGAGGCCGATTTTCCGCAGCATGGGCCGGATCGGATGGGTGGCTTCCTTCATGGCTGCGGCCTCGCTTATTGTATTCCTTTTAATGCCCTTTTTTAACGAAAAACGATCCTCCGAAATTTCAGCAGCAACCTATTCTTATGCCCAGGATAGTAAGGCCGGCGAGCGTAAATCTTTCCAATTGCCGGATGGAACCAAAGTAATGCTGAATGCCGGAAGTACGATCCAGGTGGCTAAAAATTTCAATATTTCCACCCGGGAGATCATCTTGTCGGGAGAAGCCTTTTTCGATGTCACCCACGCTCCGCAAAAACCTTTTATCATCCATACCCTATCTATGGATGTAAGAGTATTAGGTACGGTGTTCAATATAAAAGCCTATCCCTCGGACAAGCAGACAGAGACGTCCCTGCTAAAAGGTTCCGTAGAGGTGATCGTAAAGGCCGATCCGGGCAGATCGATCATCCTGCATCCTAATGAAAAAATCGTCCTTGCGGGGGCCGCGGAGGATAGTCCAGGTGGAACAAAGGATAGCCCTGGTCAGGCCCCGCCTGCCAGGTCTGTTAAAGCAACGGTAATAAAAGAAAAGTATAAAATAGATAAACTGACCTATTCCCCAATGGATAGTTCGGTGGTTGAAGTTTCCTGGACAGAAAACAGGCTTGTGTTCGATAATACTCCTTTCGACGAAGTGGCAACCCGTCTGGAACGTTGGTATAATGTGCGTATCCGGTTTGAAAATAAAGATGCCATGCAGTACAGGTTCACGGGTATTTTCGACAGGAAGACCATTGACCAGGTATTGGACGCCCTGCAATTATCAAGACATTTTGATTATGCAGAAAATGTGGCAGACGGAAAAGATCAGATCATCATAAAATAAAAAAAATAAAAGAACAATTATGAAAAAATAAAAAGAAGGCAAAAGGAAAGGGGAAATGGTGGAACATTTCCCCTGTTCTAATTTTTCTGAGACAGGGTTCCGGTTAAGATCGCCTGGCTCATTTATCAAACTAAAACTATTTAAAGGTATGAAAAAAAGGCTACAGAGCCGGATGCTTCCCTGTGTCCGTTATCTAACCAAAATTGCATTGCTTATGAAATTGGCTTTTCTGATTATCCTAATCACCTGTATGCAGGTGTCGGCAACGGGCTATTCGCAGGATGCCATGCTGACCCTCAATATGAAACAGGTGCCGATCGCCAGGGTACTGAAGGTCATAGAACAAAAAACAGATTACAAATTTGTTTATTCCAGTAACTTTTTTCCGGCTGGTCTGCTTGTCGACGTAGAGGCAAAAAATAAAGCTGTTTCTGAGATATTGACCAGAATGCTGGCAGGAACCGATTTCACTTTCCGCAAGATCGATAACGACCTGATCGTTTTTACCAGCAAACAGGAACCCAAGCTGGTCAAAGAGGTTAAGGGGAAAGTCATCGCTTCCGCTACCGGCGAAGTACTGGCCGGAGTTACTGTCACTGTTGATAAAACAGGACAGTCGACAGCTACGGATGGCCGGGGTGAATTTTCGATCAAAGTTCC